>JBILHV010000039.1:0-9230 GCA_044350305.1 Burkholderiaceae bacterium | reverse complement strand
TTTTCTCGATTCTACCGAGGCGAACATGCTCATTCCTTGCCGGGAACAGGACTCGGACTGTACCTAGTGAAATCGATCTGTGATATGTTAGGCGCTACTGTGTCTTGTCAACATTCCTCTGGAAAGATAGTTTTCTCAGTGACATTGAAATCATGATTGAGCCTAACGTTCTCGGTGTCAGCGCTCGAAACATGCGTGTTGCTTTGGTGGAAGACGATCCCCTGTTGCGCAAAGAGATTCATTACCACCTTAAACAACAGGATTTCATTGTCTACACGCTTGATTGTGGCGCATCGCTGGATCAATTGCTTCTTACTGAACCAATTGATGCGCTTGTGCTAGATCTAAACCTACCGGGCGAAGACGGGCTGTCGATCGCCCGACGCATGCGGGTGAGTATCCCATCAATTATCATTCTGATGTTAACGGCCCGCACAGCAATCCCCGATCGTTTAAAAGGCTACGAGGCGGGTGCAGATATCTACTTGAGCAAACCGATCGAGCCAGATGAACTGACGGCAGCGTTAGTTAGTCAGTATCGTCGTGTGCAGCAAAGTATCCTCCCCAATTTGGTTCTTGCGCTATCGCTCCAGGACCTCTCCCTGCGTTCGGAGCACAATCAAAAAAGCATATACCTCACAAATAGTGAAAAAGTTTTCTTGGTGGCATTGGCACAAGCAACGCATCATTTGCTCGAAAGTGAATTGATATGCGAGATCCTCAGCCAACGTGCGGGCGTTAAGAACATTGGGCGTCGTTCACTCGAGAGCTTAGTCAGTCGGCTGCGAAAAAAAATTGTTCTACTGATGCCCGTTGGGGCTGACTCGCCTATTAAGGCAGTTTGGGGCGTGGGTTACCAGTTATGTGTGCCGATTGAGTTACGGCCCTAGCACTTTGCGATGGCCAACATGTGCCCTTTAGTGCACCGCACTAAATAGCTTTAACGCATCGACCGCATCAAAACTGTAGGGTTGTCCACAAAACTCGCAAGCGATATCAATTGAGTCGCGATCTTCAAACATATCCTGCACTTCGGGTTTGCCGAGCATGCGCAGCATATCGGCTACGCGCTCATGTGAGCAAGAGCAACGCCAAGTGATGGGGCGCGGTTCGAAAGAATGAAGCAGTTCATCCCAAAATAAACGATGCAACAGCGTATCTTGATCCGTACTCAACATCTCGGGTTGATGCAGCGTCTGCGCCAGTTGCTGCGCTCGCTCCCAGGACTCGTGGGCGGTCGACAGAGCCGCTTGCTGGTTGCCGCCCTGCACAGGCAGGCGCTGTAAGAGCAAGCCCGTGCAGAGGCGCGAGTCAGCAGCGAGCCAGATACGCGTATCGAGCTGCTCGGAACGCAACATATATTGTTCGAGGGCGGCTGCGATCGTGTCGCCTTCTAGTGGGACGATGCCTTGATAGATTTGGCGCCCCGGCGTGTTTTTCGGTGGATCCAGCACAACGATAAATTTTGCCGTACCACCCGGATTAACCAAGGACTGCAGGTTTGGTGTGGCGGGAAGCGTGCGCTCGCGCATTTTGACGGTTGCGCGCAGACTGAGGTCAGCTCGGCATTCCACGACCATCAGCGCAATTGCGCCATCCCCCTGTAGCTGCAAGAGTAGGGAGCCATCAAATTTGAGTGTTGCTGACAGCAGGGTCGCTGCCGCAACGAGCTCGCCGAGAAGTGCGGAGACGCACGGAGGATAGGTGTGATGCGCCTGGGCGGCTAACCACGTTTGCGTAAGCTGCACCGACTCGATACGAACGCTACGATCTTCGAATAAAAACTTTTTAAGAGAGTCTGACATGCATACCAAAAAAAGGATTAGCTGACGCGCTTGAGTTGTTGGCGAAACATTTGACCGCGACGCGCGTAGCTTTCGATGTTGTTACGGATTGTCGCAATTTCTTCTTCCGAGAGCGTGCGCGTGATTTTTCCGATACCAATCACTAGACTGCCATCTGGAATTTCGCGGCCCTCTGGGATGATGGCACCAGCGCCAATTAAACAATTGCGACCGATTTTTGCGTGATTCAACACAATGGCCTGCATGCCGATCAGCGACCCTGAGCCAATTTGACAGCCGTGCAGCATTGCCTGATGACCGATCGTGACATGATCGGCAATGATGAGTGGCGCTCCCGTATCGGAATGCAAGACACTACCTTCCTGCACATTGCTGTGATGACCAATATCAATCACCGTGTTGTCACCGCGGATGCTGACATTCGACCAAATACTTGCATGTTCGCGCACAATCACATCACCAATGATGTCCGCCGAATCAAAAATAAACGCGGTGGGATCAATGCGCGGAGTAAGTTCGCCGAGTTGGTAAATCGCCATGGTAAATAACGCCTGTAAAGCCAGTAGAAGATTCGCAGTTTACCCGACCGCTTTAAGCTTGCTCGTGAGCCGGCTGCGACGCCCTGTAAACCAAAAGTAACCGTCAAGGTCTTGTTGGACTAGGTCGCCCGTGCGCCACCAGCCGGTGGTCGTGAACTCAAGGCTTGCCGCTTCATTGCGCCAATAGAGTAGGGGGGCGACGGGATCTGCGTAATCAAACGGGTCATGGCGATGAATCGCGAGCTCGCCTACTTCACCTGGCGTGGCGGGCGTACCATCCTCTCGAAGGACGGCCAGCCGGTGTCCTGGATAGCAGCGACCCAGACTGCCAGCGCGCTTAGGCCATTTTTGATTGCTGTCGCCTAACACGCAGGCGAGCTCTGTTTGACTAAAAATCTCGTTTGGGATCGAGCCAAGCACATGTTCGCACCACGCCAGCACTGGAGCGCTGAGCGTTTCCTCGCAGGTCACAAGATGTTTCAGTGTGATGAGTTGGGTCACACGGTCACTCGGCAAATGAGCGGCCCATTGTTTCAACGCGCTCGCGGGCAGCAGCGCATGACTGACACGGTAGCGTTCGATCAGAGCAGGTATTTGTTCGATGCCTAGGGAATCGTGCATGCCCACTAATGGAATGCCGAAATACAGCGCTGGAAGCAGCCCACAAAAGAGGCCATTGCTTCGCGCCCAATCGATAGGTGTCCAGAACGCGTCCGCATTGGTAGGAAACCAGTTTTGCGAAGCAACAAAGCCAGGCAGGTTTCCCATGAGCGCGGAGTGGGGGAGCAACACACCTCGAGCCGGTCCGCTCGCGCCCGCGGTATAAAGCAAAAGCGCTGGGTCACTGGCTGCCGTTGTGACGGGTTTAAATACATCTGACTGTCTGATCAACAAACTGCGCCAAGGCAACACCCGCTCGTCTGCGACGTCAATGCCTACGAGCTGTGTCAGCTTGTGACAGCGTTGCAAAATTGGCAGGAGGTTGTTTGCACCTTGCGCGTCCATGAGCGCGACGCGTGCCTCGGCGTCGCGTAAGCGATATTCCATCGCTTTGGGAGGAAGCTGCGTGGAAATCGGTAAAACGACCGCACCGATGCTGTAAATCGCGATGTGGGCAATGATGGCTTCGGCCCGCTGTGACATCACCAGCGCAACGCGGTCGCCTCGTTTGACACCCATTTTCAGCAGACCATTTGAAAGCTGATTGGCCGTTGCGCCTAGGCGTTCGTAGGTCCACACGCTGCGCTCGCCCATGGCATTTTCTGTGAACAAAGCGATACGGCGCGCATCGGCTGAGCTGCTTGTCCAGCGATGACAGCACTCCTGGCCAATATTGAAATTGGCAGGTACTTGCCAGCGAAATGAATCGCATAATGAAGCGTGTTGGTCCAGCATCCTGAGTGTTCGGTCTGTTTCAGACCGTAAGCATGGCTCAGCCAGCGCAATGGCGCAAGAAAGACCTGCGTTGGAATGGCAAAACTAAGGGTTTTTACTGGGTTGGACACTAATCAGGCGGGTGCCTGCGAGGCGATCGTGCAAAAACTGACGATCCTGCGTGAACCAGGTAGGTAAGAACACCAAGAAGGGTGTTCCCACAATAAACATCAGAAACGCCGGCCAACCTGAGAGGGTCGCTATAACCCAGATGAGCGCCGACCCAGCAAGTGGGAGCGGCCACATCAGCGCGTAGCGCGTCAGCATTTGAGGCCACGTTAGGGTGCCGCCTGTCGTGCTTTGGAGGCGAATATGCCAAGCTTTCATGGGAAGAGTTTGCCCATTACGTCGCCAGCAAATCAAAAAGTACGCGCCAATAGCAAGAAAGAGCCAGATTTGGCGCGTCCCGCGCAGAACGAGTCCGTGCCGGCTTTGGGTCAACGTGTCAAAAAGATAGCCGGCTAAAAACGTCACGGCAAAGAGCAAAACGCCCTCGTACATCATCGAAGCGAAGAGTCTGCCTCGGGGTGGTGTCAGATCACTAAGCTGTGTCTGCTCGGGCGCTTGTGTTGGCTTAGAGCGTGCATTCATGGGGCACATTATCCCGCACTTTTACCCGCCCCTTTGCCAAAGATCTTTGAGTCGCTTAGGCCTGCTTAGACCATGTCGCGCATGTTGGTCTGCGAGCGAGCCAGGGCGATGAAGGCTGCTGTGCTGCTGACGAGCTTGGCAACGCTACGCAGTGGGCGAAAACGAAATTGCTGGCCCATTGCTTTGGCCAACAGGTCGCGTTCGAGCGCATCGGTCAGGCGTGCGGTATTTGTGGCTTGCATGATGATTTCCTGTCTAGATTAGGGATAACCCTATTATGAGGGAAAACCCTTGATCATGCAAATAGAATTAGGGGATAACCCTATAGCCTGTAGAAATGTTGCGTTGCGACAACATTATTGTGGAAGCTCAACTCAAAAATTGACTCAATTGAGGAGTAAACGCCCTGCGGACTTAGTCCCGATAGCTTGCCGCCACCAGTTCAAAGCTAAAGAGTCTGCAATCGAGCGCTCCGTTAAAGACTGGGGTGCGTCGGTTGGCCTTGAGGCGCAGGTGCTTGGGTAAATCAAGATCCGAGGTGATGATGCTGACTTGCCAGTCGGCAAATTCGCGCTTGAGATTCGCAGACCATTCGCGCCAGAACGCGACGTCTTCTTCTGCCAGACGCTCGCCGTAAGGAGGGTTGGTCACTAGCCAGCCTGTCGGGGCTGGTGCGATGGCATCTCGTGCGTCACCCACCTCAAAGCGGATAGTGTCTTCGGTCAGATAGGCGCGTTCGGCATTGCGCTGCGCCGCTTCGATGGCAAGCGGATCTGCGTCAATACCAATGAGTGGCGTTTCGAGCTCTGGAAGAATTCGGCTACGCGCTTCGTCTTTGACGTCTGTCCAGGCGTGCGAATCGTGATCGCGTAAGCGTTCAAAGCCGAAGGGACGTGTAATGCCTGGAGGCACGCCCAGAGCGATCCACGCCGCTTCAATGAGGATGGTGCCGCTGCCACAGAAGGGATCAAGCAAGGCTGCCTCAGGATCCCACCCCGATAACGCCAAGATACCGGCTGCGAGATTCTCGCGCAGCGGCGCGTCGCCTTTGTCCAGACGCCAGCCGCGCTTAAAAAGCGACTCACCCGAGGTATCCAGATAAAGTGTTGCGGTATCTTGAGACAAAAATAAATGTACCCGTGCGTCCGGGCGCACGGTGTCGATAGAGGGGCGCTCGCCCTCTAGTTCACGCAAGCGGTCACAGATTCCATCTTTGGCGCGCAGATTGCAGTACTGCAAGCTTTGCATTGGACTCTTGACGGCCGAGGTGTCAACGCGCAAGGTGTGTTCGGCACCGAACCAGCGTTCCCAGGCAACGCTGCGCGCGAGCTCAAGGATATCGTCCTCACGTTGCACAGGCGCTTGGCCCACACGCACCAGAATTCGCGTCGCAAGACGGGAATATAAATTCGCACGCTGGACTCCCCACCAGTCTGCTACAAAATGACAGCCAGCTCGCGTGGCAGACACCCTGTCATATCCCAGCGCACTGAGTTCTGCGGCAAGTGCTTCTTCTAGCCCCATCGGACACGGCGCAAAGATTTGAAAGGTTTCAACCCCGTTGCCATCAGGTACGAATACTTCCGTTTGCGGAATAAATATTTTTTCTTCCGGCGCAGGTCGACGACCTACTTGCGGAAGAGCTTTAGGGCCGCTGCTTCGAGGAGAGCGCGATTTTGGAGGCGTAGCCGTGTAGGTCTGTGCAAATTGTTCGGTTTGGGGGGCAGGTGCCTCAGGCGTCGGCGTCACTGTTCTTTTTACTTTGTCTTTCGCGAGTTTCAGTTGTGCGACCTGACGTCCACGCGCCCCAGCTCGCAAGCGAGGCTTCTCATCACGCGTACTTGGCGTTGCGACAGTGCGTTTTTTTACGCTCAGTGTGGCACGCTTGGAGTCCTGCTCAGACATAGTGTTTCTTTAAAAGGGCTTGACCACGACAAATGCTGTCGCAGCAGTCAGAATCAATACGGGCGCTTCATTGAACCAACGATAAAAAACATGCGAGTGTGTATTGGTGCCTGCTTCAAACTTGCGCAGTAACACGCCGCATCCATGGTGATAGCCAAGTGCTAAAGCAACGAGTACGAATTTCGCGTGCATCCAGCCGTTGCCGGGGCCACGTCCAATGCCATAACCAATATAGAGCCATAGCCCGAGTGCGATGGCCGGAACCGCTAGGATGGTCGTGAACCGAAACAGTCGGCGCGACATGCCAAGTAACACCTTTTGCGTCTGTGGGTCTTGTTGCTGCGCCATATTTACAAAAATACGCGGCAAATAAAACAAGCCAGCAAACCAGGAGGCGACGAATACGATATGAAATGTTTTGATCCAAAGCATGATGTCGGTCTTATCCTCGGATTTGTCCGTTGCCTTGCAATACCCACTTGAGTGTTGTGAGACCCTCTAAGCCAACAGGACCGCGTGCGTGCAAGCGATTTGTTGAAATGCCGATCTCCGCGCCTAAGCCGTACTCAAAGCCGTCTGCAAAGCAGGTTGGCAGATTCACGTAGACAGAGCTCGAATCGACTTCACGTTGAAACTGCTGTGCGGCCTGAATCTGCTCAGTGACGATTGAATCCGTATGCCCAGAACCCCAACGCGTAATATGCGCGATGGCCTCATCAATCGAATCCACCACACGGATAGCTAGGATCGGGCCAAGATATTCGGTTGCCCAGTCTTCATCTGTGGCCGGTGAGGCTGCAGGCAAAAGCGTCTGTCCGCGCGAGCAGGTGCGCAATTCAACGCCGTGCGCGATAAAACGTTTGCCTACAGCAGGTAAGAAATTTTCAGCGACGTCTTTATGCACCAACAGTGTTTCCATCGCACCGCAGACGCCATAGCGATATGTTTTGGCATTAAACGCAATATCCGCCGCCTGCTTGAGATCAGCATGACGATCTACGTACACGTGACAGTTGCCATCTAGGTGTTTGATCATCGGCACACGCGCCTCGTCTGCCAGACGCTTTATCAGTTCTTTGCCGCCGCGTGGGATGATGACATCGATATAGTCTGTCATGGTGATCATCGCGCCAACCGCAGCGCGATCCGGTGTATCGACGACTTGGACGGCATGCTCAGGCAGACCTGCTGCTTGGAGCCCCCTTCGAATAATCTTCCCCAAGGCAAGGTTCGAATGCAGGGCTTCGCTGCCACCACGCAAAATCGTCGCATTGCCGGACTTCAGGCAGAGTGCTGCCGCATCAATGGTGACATTTGGGCGCGACTCATAAATGATTCCAATGACTCCTAGCGGAACACGCATTTGTGCAACCTGCATGCCATTGGGGCGCACCGAGGTTGCCGTCAAGCTCCCAACCGGATCTGTCATATTGGCGATTTGACGCAAACCCGCAATCATTGTGTCAATCGTGCGATCAGATAAGGTCAAGCGATCGAGTAGGGGCAAGGCCAATTGTTTTGCACGGGCAGCCTCAAGATCGATTTTGTTCGCGGCTTGAAGGCTGCTGCGTTGCACGTGGAGTTCTTGCGCCATCGCCTCGAGTGCCAACGCTTTTTGTTGATCGTTTGCGCGCAGCATGGCGTGCGAGGCGCTGCGCGCCTGACGTCCTATCTGCTGCATGGATTCTTGTATGGTCATGATTAACGTACTCATTAAGGCCTAGCGGGCGAGACGGCTACGCGCATCGCTAAGCGGCTCATTTCTTCCCAAGGGTCTTGGAGACGTCCCGCAACATGCAGACCCTTGATTAAGCGATCGACTTCGTGCGCATGCTGAACCGCAGCCGGCCAACTGCGAGGGGGCACACGAGCAATCGCCTCGCGTGCCAAACGCTCATGTTGTCCAAAAATACGCTGTGAGCGTAGCACGCTCGCCATGTCTTGTCCTGTTGCAGCAGCCTGCGCCGCACGCGCAAGTGATCGGATCTCTTCACCAACGGCCCAAAGCACCAGAGGCAACGCTTCACCCTCCGCTTTTAGACCGGACATCATGCGCAGCATTCTGGGGACATCCCCAGCAAGCATCGCATCTCGCAGTCCGAACACGTTGTAGCGTGCAACGTTCATCACCGCTTGTTCAACTTCTGCGACGTCGAGCATGCCTGGTTCGAACAGAAGTCCAAGCTTGAGTATTTCTTGATGCGCGGCTAACAAGTTGCCTTCGACTTTGTCGGCTAGCCAATTGAGTGTTTCAGAGGTTGCTTGCTGTGACTGCCGGGCAAGCCGTTTAGAGATCCATTGGGGCAACTGGGCTCGATCAATATTGGGCATGTCCAGCACGGTACCTGCGTTCAGCAGGGCGGTGGCCCATTTGCTATCGCGGCTCGTCTTGTCTAGCTTGGGTAGAGAAACAATTGTCAGCACATCGCCGTCGGTGACGCCCGTGCAACGGGCGGCTAGAGCGATGAGCGCATCAGCGCCTTGCTTGCCAGGCTTGCCGGTTGGGAGGGCGAGCTCAACGAGTTGCTTGTCACCAAAGAGGGAGCCACTTTGACTCGATACGCTGAGCGTGCTCCAGTCACTGCGTGCATCCATTAAGAAAGATGTGCGCTCGAGGTATCCGGCCGTTTTTCCTATTGCACGCAACGCGTCTGCGGCTTCAATTGTGAGCAAGGGGTCATCGCCGATCACGACATAAAGCGCCGCCAGGCTTGCACCAGGGCGACGGAGACTTTCAATGAGGCGCTCAGGATCCACCCGTTATCCAGTCTATTGAGGGTTGATTGAAACGGGTGGCGGTGTGAGCGAGGGATTTTGCCACATTGGCGGCACGAGGGCTGGTTCATTCACAGGCGCTACAGTTTCTATTTTTTCTGCCTCTTCCCCAGTTGCTTTAGACAACGTTTCCCAACGCTGTGTAATGTCCGGAGCCGAGATGCGCCGAACGATTCTCGTC
>JBILHV010000313.1:0-3008 GCA_044350305.1 Burkholderiaceae bacterium | reverse complement strand
TCGCAATCACCCAGACCCAAGAGCTTGCGAACGCGACTAAGGGACGTCCAAAGCCCGCGAGAACATACCCAAGAACGATCCAAGGTTTCGACCGACGGGTACGATCAAAGACGACGCCCGACACAAGCTTAAAGAGGCTGGACGTCGCTTCAGCGATGCCCTCAATAATTCCCAGCGCTTTGGGGCCCGCCATCAAGACCGTTCCAAGATAGAGCGGCATGAGTGGGTACAACATTTCACTGGCTGTATCGTTCAGAAGGCTAATCAGGCCGATCAGCCAAACGGTACGCGGCAGAGTTTTGAGGGTAGAGAACATACACAACCACTGTAGCACTCAACTAGCTATGTAAACTGCCTCTATCGTGCCACTCTCTCATCCGCAGTGATCAAACCGTAGGAAGCAACGCTTTTTTCATACGCGTCTTTGCGCCAGACTTCCCGCATTGCCTCGTCATACCACTGTCGCATCGACGGTAAACTGAGAACATGGTTGGCATACGCTTGCGCAGGTGCTGCCAAAGACAAGCCATAGCTTTGCGCCCGAAAAACAACTGGTGCAAAAAATGCATCGACGATGGTGTATGTTTTACCCGCAAGATAAGGGCCACCAAAGCGCTGCAAGCCCTCACACCACAGAGCACTCACTCGCTCAATGTCAGCGCGCAAGGCATCGTCAATTTTATTGAGCGTGACTCGTACACCACAGTTCATTTGGCATTGCGTGCGCAACGTTTGAAAACTTGAATGCATCTCGGCAGAGGCGCTGCGTGCCCAGGCACGCGAAACGCGCTCAGCGGGCCAACAGCCCGGCGTGTTCTCGGCCAAATATTCACAAATTGCGAGTGAGTCCCAAACCAGCGTACCTCCATCATCCAGGCAAGGCACTTTGCAAGTTGGTGAAAAATTGATGAATGGCGAGACCTCTCCGTGATCTGAAAACGGAGTGATGATCTCTTCAAATGCGATGCCTTTCTCGCGCATCAAAATCCACGGACGCAAGGACCAAGACGAATAGTTTTTGTTTGCAATATAAAGTTTCATGAGTCACTCACTCTAAGCTTTGACGGGATCAGGTAAAGAACTTTCTTCGAACACTGTTAGGATTTCCATTTAATCGTTGACGCACGACAGGCTCTGGCGTCCCACACGCAAGCAGCTCTCCATCGCCAGGCTCAAGCAACAAGCGATTATTTTGCACCGCCACGCGTCCTCGACTGATCACGGTCGTTGGCCAACCCGTGATCGTTCTTCCCTCATAGGGCGTATAGCCTGCCTGGTCATGGAGCATCTCTGCGCGTACGATTCGCTTCACAGTTGGATCCCAGAGGGCCAGATCGGCGTCACTTCCCACAGCAATCGCACCTTTACGCGGAAACAGTCCATATGTTCGGGCGTGATTCGTCGAGCACAGTGCAACGAAGCGTTCGATCGGCATGCGGCCTGTCAATACGCCCTCAGAAAACAGAAGCGCCATCCTGAGTTCAAGACCTGGCAAACCGTTCGCCATTTCGGTAAAAATAGTTTGCTCGCCACGCGGGATCTTGCCGCTTTCATCAAACTTATACGGCGCGTGATCAGACGAATACAGCTGAAGCGTACCGTCTAATAAACTGTCCCACACCGCTTTTTGCGAGATCGGATCGCGAGGGGGTGGGCTACAGCAAAATTTTGCGCCCTCCACTCCGGGTAGGTCGAGATCCTCAGCGGTCAGAAAAAGGTATTGCGGGCAACTTTCAGCCAAAATATTTAAACCTAATGCTTGCGCACCGTGAATGATTCTTAACGGCTCAATACCCGATACATGCACAATCAAAATAGGCACATCCATCAGCGTGGCCAGACTCACTGCTCTGTTAGTGGCTTCTGCTTCAGCGATTGGATCATGTGACACGCCATGAAACTTTGGCGAGGTATGACCAAAGCTCAGTAATTTGCGGGTCAACCAACGGATCATGTCATCGTTTTCAGCATGAATCATCACCAACGCGCCCTCAGCATCCGCTAACTCCAGGATATCCAGAATCTGTTCGTCTGTGAGTTTTAGGACCTCATACGTCATGAAGACTTTGAACGAGGTGATTCCACTGCGAATGGCTGCAGGCAGATGGCTGCTAAGCGTGTCGGGATTGGGATCGGTAACAATCAAGTGCAATGCGTAGTCAATGACTGCGCGTTGTGTTGCCAACGCCTTGTAGTCAGCGATCACAGTCGGCAAATGATCTTTACGGTGCTGGACAGCGAACGGAATAATCGTTGTCGTGCCACCGAATACCGCGGAAGTTGTCGCACTTAAAAAATCGTCCGCCACACGCATGCCCATTGGCGAACGTTCATCTACATGGCAATGGCTATCGATACCACCTGGCAGAATCCATAAGCCTGTCGCGTCGATATCGGCAGCCGCTGCCGGTAACCGATCAGCGATGATGGCAATCTTTCCATCTTTAATGCCGATATCCGCGTAATAAGTCGTATTGGCGTCTGATATGCGCCCATTGCGTATCGTTAAATCAAATTCGTTCATAATCAGTCTTGGAAAGAAGGTGGTTCTGTAGTCTATATTATGCCGGTACTCACTCGGCATTCCATACAGATCGAGACTATTTTGATAGATATCAGCCGATACTCAACGATTGGAGATGCTTTTTTTGAAGCCGTACGGAACTACGGATCAAGCACGCTGATTGCGGTACCAAAAAATTCTTCTCGGTCGTACCTAACCGAGGGCATGGAACTCACTTACACGCAAGCTGCCGAACAAGTTCAACACCTCATCTCTAAATATGCGCAAGCTGGGTATGGTGCTGGACACCGAGTTGCCTTGAACTTAGAAAATCGACCTGAGCACATTCTCCACAAACTTGCACTAAACAGCCTGGGCATTTGCTGCGTTCCCCTGAACCCCGAGTATCGACCGCAAGAACTCGCCTACATCATTGGTCACTCACGCGTTGATCTAATCATTAGCCTGCGGAGTCACCTAAAAAATATCACTGACGCAGTGGGCT
>JBILHV010000399.1:0-3011 GCA_044350305.1 Burkholderiaceae bacterium | reverse complement strand
GCCCATCACAAATACATCAATGCGTGATCCTTGGCGCACAACCGTGCCGGCAAGTCGTCCATTTCCCATCAAGAGCGTCACACTCTGCGCATACGGACTGTCCGTGGCTTGCGAATCCACCTCAACCGTTGCGCGATGCGTTGCAACAACCAAGATCAACTGTCCCGCGACCATCTCAATCACAACATCTTGTGTGCTCTCTGCATCCTGAAAGCTCAGGGTGCGAGCGTATTTCCCATCAACACGCCAGCCATCGCGCTCAGCCCAGGGGTCCTGTGTTCCGGTCTCTTTTTCTTGTTCCAGCACAGCGGCGGTGGCAAGGAGTAACGCCTCTCGCGTTGCGGGTGTCGGCGCTGGCAATAACGTTTCGCGGCGTCGTTCAATCAAGCCCGTATCTAAATCTGCTTGCGCAAATGCCTCGTCACCCATCAAGCGACTCAAGAAGGCAACGTTCGTATGCACACCAACAATTTGCGTCGCCGCTAGGGCACGTAACATCCGAGCACGCGCCTGCTCCCTGTCTGCCCCACGCACAATGAGCTTGGCAATCATCGGGTCGTAATAGGGCGAAATCGCATCGCCTGCACGCACTCCACCATCCACCCGTACATCCGCGTTCATAAACGCATCATGCATCGGAAACTCCAGATGCATTAACCGTCCAATCGACGGCAAAAAATCCTTGTCTGCATTTTCCGCATAGATCCGTGCTTCGATTGCATGCCCGCAGCGTTGCAGCTCTTGTTGGGTCTTAGGCAACCGCTCACCCGACGCCACTCGCAACTGCCACTCGACCAGATCCAATCCTGTGATCATTTCTGTCACCGGATGTTCGACCTGTAGACGAGTGTTCATTTCCATGAAATAAAACTTTCCATCAGGCTCAGCAATAAACTCTACCGTCCCCGCGCCAACGTAATTAACCGCGCGCGCCGCCGCAATCGCCGCCTCGCCCATCGCCTGGCGACGCGCATCTGTCATGCCAGGGGCAGGCGCCTCTTCAATCACCTTTTGATGCCTACGCTGTACCGAACAATCACGCTCAAACAAATAGACATGCTGATTGTGTGTATCGGAGAAAATTTGTATTTCAATATGGCGCGGCTTTTGAAGGTAACGTTCAATTAAGACCTTGTCGTCGCCAAAGCTCGCGATCGCTTCGCGCTTACAAGACGTCAGCGCTGCGATGAAATCTTTAGATGCCGTCACCACGCGCATCCCCTTGCCACCGCCGCCCGCGCTCGCCTTGATCAAAACGGGATACCCCATTGCATCGGCTTGTTGTCGCAAAAACTCGGGTGATTGTTCATCACCATGGTAGCCCGGCACAAGCGGCACGCCAGCTTTCTGCATCAGCGTCTTCGCTGCAGATTTGCTTCCCATCGCTGCGATTGCTGAGGCGGGTGGTCCAACGAAGCTAATGCCGGCTTTTGTGCACGCCTGCGCAAACGCTTCGTTTTCGGATAAGAAACCGTAGCCCGGATGAATCGCCTGCGCGCCATGTTCAAGGGCAACACGCAAAATATCATCGGCCTTAAGGTAACTTTCACTTGCGGGCGCGGGACCTAAACGCACCGCCACATCGCATGCAGCGACATGCTTTGATTCAGCATCCGCATCGGAATACACGGCGATGGTCTTAATGCCAAGACGGCGCGCCGTCGCTGCCACACGGCAAGCAATCTCACCACGGTTAGCAATCAATAAAGTAGTAAACACGCTGATTCCTTTTGGATGCCTTACATGCGAAACACGCCAAAGCGCGTGTCGGGAATGGGCGCGTTCATCGCGGCAGACAAGCCCAAGGCCAAGACACGGCGCGTGTCCGACGGCGCAATCACTCCGTCGTCCCAAAGCCGAGCGCTCGCATAGTATGGATGACCCTCTCGCTCATACTGATCACGGATCGGCGCCTTAAAGGCAGCCTCTTGTTCCGCACTCCACACCTCACCTTTCGCCTCCATTCCTTCGCGCCGTACGGTTGCCAGCACACTTGCTGCCTGCTCACCGCCCATCACGGAAATGCGCGCATTGGGCCACATCACCAATAAGCGCGGCGAGAATGCGCGGCCGCACATGCCATAGTTTCCTGCACCAAACGAACCACCAATAATGACGGTAAATTTAGGCACGGCTGCTGTCGCTACCGCGGTAACCAATTTCGCGCCATGCCGCGCGATCCCTTCGTTTTCGTATTTTCGCCCTACCATGAACCCAGTAATGTTCTGCAAAAATACCAGTGGGATCTTGCGTTGTGCGCACAGCTCGATGAAGTGCGCGCCCTTTTGTGCGGACTCAGAAAACAGAATCCCATTGTTCGCAACGATGCCGACAGGCATGCCATGGATGTGCGCGAACCCTGTTACCAGCGTTGCGCCAAAGCGCGCCTTGAATTCATCAAACGCTGAGTCATCCACAATGCGCGCGATGATTTCGCGAACATCGTAGGGTTTGCGTGTATCGAGCGGCACGATGCCATCGATTTCACTCGGGTCATAGCGCGGCGGCTTAACGGGCAACACAACCTGATCAGCAGGCTTTTTACGATTTAGGTTTTTGACCGCGTCCCGCGCAAGCTGTAGCGCATGATGATCGTCTGCTGCCAGATGATCTGCGACGCCAGACAGGCGCGTATGCACATCACCGCCCCCTAAATCTTCCGCGCTGACTTGTTCGCCCGTCGCCGCCTTAACCAAAGGGGGTCCACCCAAAAATATCGTCCCTTGATTGCGCACGATGATTGACTCGTCGCTCATTGCCGGAACGTATGCGCCGCCCGCTGTACATGAACCCATCACAACTGCGATTTGCGCGATACCCTGCGCGGACATATTGGCCTGGTTATAAAAGATCCGTCCGAAGTGATCGCGGTCCGGAAACACCTCTTCTTGTTGAGGTAAGTTGGCGCCACCAGAGTCGACCAGATAAATACACGGCAAGTTGTTCTGCATCGCAATTTCTTGTGCGCGCAAATGTTTTTTGACGGTAAGCGGGTAATACGTGCCGCCTTT
>JBILHV010000400.1:0-3016 GCA_044350305.1 Burkholderiaceae bacterium | reverse complement strand
CGATCGCAGCGGTGACGCGTCGCCTGCAAACTGGCTACATCTATCACTACGCGTTTGCGATGATCATCGGCTTGATGGCTGCGATCACCTACATAATCTTTAGTTCCAAATGATGGCGAG
The DNA here is from genome assembly GCA_044350305.1 of Burkholderiaceae bacterium. Lineage (GTDB taxonomy): Bacteria > Pseudomonadota > Gammaproteobacteria > Burkholderiales > Burkholderiaceae_B > Zwartia. The sequence continues at coordinate 2,896 of JBILHV010000400.1, read as the reverse complement.
CGAGATGGCTTCTTTTAATACTCCTTGGCTCACACTATCGATCTTTGTTCCGATCGTTTGTGGTTTGATCCTGCTGGCAGTGGGTCGGGACGACCGCCCAGGCCTGACGCGCAATCTGTCATTGATTGGTTCCATCTTAAGTTTTTTAGTGACGATTCCGCTGTACACAGGCTTTGATAGTTCGACTGCAGCCATGCAGTTTGTCGAGAAGGCTTTGTGGATTCCTGCTTTTGCGGTGAACTATCACCTCGGCGTAGATGGAATCTCGTTGTGGTTCGTCTTACTGACGGCTTTCATCACGATCATTGTTGTGCTCGCTGGGTGGGAAGTCATCACGACACGTATTTCCCAGTACATGGCAGCGTTCTTGATTTTGTCGGGTCTGATGATCGGCGTCTTCGTTGCACTGGACGGCCTGCTGTTTTATATTTTCTTTGAAGCAACGCTGATCCCGATGTACATCATTGTGGGTGTCTGGGGTGGTCCTAACCGAGTCTACGCAGCGTTCAAGTTCTTTCTCTACACCTTGATGGGCTCGCTGTTAACCTTGATCGCGTTCTTGTATCTCTGGAACGTCTCGGGTGGATCGTTTGATATTCAAACTTGGCATACCTTGCCGTTGGATTACACCCCGCAGCTATTCATCTTCTTTGCCTTCTTAGCTGCCTTTGCTGTCAAGGTGCCGATGTGGCCTGTGCACACCTGGTTGCCTGATGCGCACGTTGAGGCACCCACAGGCGGTTCGGTGGTGCTGGCAGCCATCATGCTTAAGCTCGGAGCCTATGGTTTCTTGAGATTGTCATTGCCGATTACACCCGATGCGTCGACCGAGATGGCTGGCTTGATCATTGCACTGTCCCTCATCGCTGTGATCTATATCGGCTTGGTGGCAGTCGTGCAAGATGACATGAAAAAACTTGTGGCGTACTCGTCTGTCGCACACATGGGCTTTGTCACCCTAGGCCTCTTTGTGTTTAATACTGCAGGTGTGGAAGGCGCGATTGTGCAGATGATCTCGCACGGTTTTGTGTCTGCGGCAATGTTCTTGTGTATCGGCGTGCTGTATGACCGGATGCACTCGCGCAAGATTGCAGATTACGGCGGTGTGATCAATACCATGCCACGTTTTGTGACGTTCTTTGTCCTGTTCTCAATGGCAAACGCCGGATTGCCCGCCACCAGCGGTTTTGTCGGTGAATTCATGGTCATTATGGGCGCTGTCGAATACAACTTCTGGATTGGCCTGTTGGCTGCGACTGCGTTGATTCTAGGTGCATCGTATTCGCTCTGGATGGTCAAGCGCGTAGCGTTTGGCGACATTGCGAATGATCATGTTCGCGAGCTGCAAGACTTGTCTAACCGCGAATTCTTGATCCTGGGTGTCATGGCGCTGGCCGTGATCTACATGGGTGTCCATCCCAAGCCCTTTACCGACGTAATCCACGTTTCGGTTGAGGCCCTCTTGCAACACGTGTCCATTTCAAAACTGTAAGCCTCGCCATGATGCAATCCCAATTCGATTTCGCCCTGGCCGCACCGGAAATTTTCCTGACGGTGATGGGTATGCTCATCCTGATTTTGGATGCGTGTAGTCAAGCCCCGCGCCGTGCGCTCGCCTACGGGCTCTCGCTCGCCACCTTGGCGGTTCTGTTTGTGCTGTCCGCCTGGCAGTGGAGTATTGGCCTGGTGGGCGAGAGTTTCTTTGGCCTGTATGTTGCGGATCCACTCGCCCATCTGCTCAAGATGGCTTCTTACATTGCTGTCGCGTTAACGTTGATCTATGGCCGTGAGTACATCCAGACGCGCGATATGTTGCGCGGTGGTGAGCTCTATGTCCTGGTGTTGTTTGCCTTGCTGGGCCAGATGGTCATGATTTCTGCAGGTAACTTCTTGACGATCTATCTGGGCCTCGAGTTGATGTCTTTGGCCCTCTATGCCTTGGTGGCGATTCGTCGTGACCATGCAGAGTCGACCGAAGCTGCGATGAAGTACTTCGTACTGGGTGCGCTTGCCTCGGGTTTCATGCTGTACGGCATGTCGATGATGTATGGCGCCACAGGCAATCTCGATTTGCGCAACATTGCGGATACGGTGAATTCAGGTCAAGTTGATTACTTGCCGCTGACCTTTGGTGTGGTGTTTTTGGTTGCAGGTCTGGCCTTCAAGCTGGGTGCCGTGCCCTTCCATATGTGGGTGCCAGATGTCTACCAGGGTGCGCCCACAGCGATCACGCTTGTTTTAGCTGCTGCACCTAAGCTTGCTGCGTTTGCGATCACCTTGCGTATTCTGGTGATTGGCTTTGTTGATCTTGCTGCGGATTGGCAGCCAATGCTGTTGATTCTTGCGGTGCTGTCGCTCGCGATTGGTAACCTGACCGCGATCATGCAAACGAACTTCAAGCGAATGTTGGCCTATTCAACGATTGCGCACATGGGGTTTGTGTTGCTGGGCTTGGCCTCGGGCTCGCTAGATGGCGATATCCAGGCAGATACTTCTGCCTATGGCTCAGCCCTGTTTTATATTCTGACGTATGTGTTGACGACACTGGCTTCTTTCGGTTTGATCATGCTGTTGTCGCGTGACGGTTTTGAGTGCGAAAGCATTGATGACCTCAAAGGCCTGAACCGTCGTAGTCCTTGGGTCGCCGCGATGATGTTGATTTTGATGTGTTCGCTTGCAGGCTTGCCGCCACTCGTTGGCTTTGATGCGAAGCTCTTGATTCTGCAAGGCCTATTGCAATCTGACCGCTTGTGGCTTGCCGTGGTGGCTGTGTTGTTTTCACTGATCGGCGCGTTCTACTACCTGCGCATCATCAAAGTCGTTTATTTTGATGAGCCCGCAGAACAATCAGTGCTCGCACCTGCGGCGCCAATACTGCCGCGTACGCTATTGCTTG
>JBILHV010000312.1:0-3016 GCA_044350305.1 Burkholderiaceae bacterium | reverse complement strand
TCCAGGCGAATCGGCTGCGACCGCAAAAGCAGAAATCCCTCCAGCGCCGGTGCTACCCGTTCGCGCCATCACCACCAACAGCTGCGTCTCGCCCGCGCCCGAAATGAAGGCCTTCGCGCCGTTCAGTACGTAGTGCTGGCCTTGCAACTGAGCAGTCGTCTTGAGAGAGGCCGCATCTGAACCTGCGTCAGGTTCAGTTAGACAATAGGAGACAAGCTTTTGACCACTTGCCAAATCCGCACCCCATTGCTCGAGCAGGGCTTGCGAGCCCCAGGTACCGACCATCCACGTTGCCATATTGTGTATGGTAAGAAACGCCGTCGTCGAGGGATCGACTGCAGCCAACTCCTCGAACACAATCGATGCATCCAAGCGAGACAATCCCAATCCGCCCATTTCGACGGGTGCGTAGAGCCCGCAGAACCCGAGCGCACCGGCGCGCTTGAACGCGTCGACAGGAAAAATGCACTCCTGATCCCAGCGTGCAGCGTTTGGCGCGAACTCACCCTGCGCAAACTCGCGCGCGACTTGCGCGAAAGCCTGTTGCTCTTGATTCAGCTCAACATCCATCTCAGCTCCTGTATGTTCTGGTCAGCCGTGTGTCAGACAAACTGATAGTCCATCGTAGACTCATACCGTCCGATCTGTAAACGGTACTTTATTCTTTGTTTGACGAACCTTCTGCCTGTGCGCTGCACGTCTACGTCGAGCCACTTTAGGCTCAACTACCAGTGCGCGATACAACTCCACACGATCACCATCACAAAGCGTTGCCCCGAGCTCGAGCTTCTTGCCGAAGACACCCACCGCAACAGCTTCATCGATGAGCATACCAAAGCCAGCATGCATACGCGCTTGCGCCAGCGCATCGCGCAGGGTTGCGCCAAGCGAGAGCGTCAGCGTAATTTCGGACAGAGACCGCGCCTTTGCCTCACACACGCGCACTTGAATGCGCTCAGAGGGCTGCGTCGCCGTCATCAGGGCTTGTCTCCGTAGCATTGCGCGGCCCTTTGGGTGAACGAGTCAATGAAACTCGTGGCGATGCGGCTAAAGACAGGGCCCACCACCACCTCAAGTGCACGGCTAGAAAACTCATAACGCAAGGTAAACAGCACCTTGCAGGCATCTTCTGCGAGCGACACAAAGACCCAATCACCCTCCAGCACAGAAAACGGACCCTTTACGAGAGACAAGGCGATACGTTCGGGATATTGATGGGTATTTTTCGTTGTAAAGGTATGCTTAAGCCCCGCAATCGCAATCGTAATCGATGCTTGCATCCCTTCAGAATCTTGCTGATCAATCGAGGCCCCACCGCACCAAGGCATGAATTCCGGGTACTTTTCGACATCTGCCACTAAGTTAAACATCTGAGTCGCACTATGGTGGACCAAAACGGAGCGCTCGACGGTGTGCATGCTAGGTTGTGATTGGCTAGAATGCACTCATTTTAGCGGCAGACGCACACGAATGGCGTGCCGCTTAGCCATTTGACACAGGTTGGAGGCGATTGGCGTTATGCGCAGCAACCTACGTTTCAGCGTCTTGCTCACAGCGGCACTGACGACAGCACTATTCACGAGCTGTTCTATGAAAGACTGGCCGGCGTTCCTTGGCTTGATGGATCACGAACATACCGCTGCAGCAGAAACAGCCTCTGTCGCATCGATTTGGCCCAGCCTGACGCAACACTACCAGTTGCCGGCAATCAAGACTCCTATCGTCGCGCAGCAGGCAAGGCTCTATGCCTCAGGTGTGCAGCACTTTCAAACTGTCTTAGATAACGCCAGGCCCTACCTGTATTTTGTTGTGCAGGAACTCAAGCGCCGAAACATGCCGGTCGAACTTGCATTTTTACCAATCATTGAGAGCAGCTATTCGCCACGCCTACAGCGCGGGCTGAACCCTGCTGGGCTCTGGGGACTCATGCCCGTCGCCGCAAAACACTTAAATCTCGTGCGCGATGAGTTCAAAGACGAACGTCGGGACATCATCCGCTCGACACAGGCTGCGTTGGACTTACTCCAAGAGCTCCACAAGCAGTTCGGCGACTGGAACCTTGCCTTGGCCGCCTACAACTGGGGACCAGGCAATGTTTCTCGGGCCCTCAGCAGTAACGCAAGGCGCAAGGTGGCTAGCGCCTACGACATGCTCGCCATGCCAAGGGAGACGCAAATCTTTGTCCCAAAACTGTTTGCCCTTCGCGACATCATCGCGCGTCCTGAGGCCTATCAAATAACATTACCGGAAATTCTCGATGCGCCCTACTTTGAGATTGTTCCTATTGCACAAACAATCGATATAAAAGTTGCCATTGAGCTCGCCGATATGTCGATGCACGATTTTATAAACCTCAATCCCGCCTACAACAAGTCCGTTATCGTAGGCAGTGCAACCGAAACGATTCTGCTGCCAATCGATCAAGCAAAAAAATTTCGTGCAAACTTGAATCTTAGAAAAGAGCCTCTTTCAGAATTCACATCCGTTGTGTTGGAGACTCCAGAAACTCCTGAGGGTCTGGCACGAACCTGGAATGTCGATGCAGCGCGCGTGCGACAAATCAACCAAAAACGCTGGGGCGAGCGCCTAAGGGTTGGGACTGTTATCCTTTTGCCGATTCCTAGCGGACAGCGTCTCTGAGCAGTTGTTGTCTGTCTTGGACCGCAACGCGCACTCTACTGAGCGCGTGTGATGGAGAGCACATGCGGCGTTTTACGTATCAATACAGCCCGCGCATCAATTGCCGCATTAGACGAATCCATCCATGACTGCATGAAGGTTAAATACGCGCTATGCCCGATGACCGCAAAATCGGGCAGATCACGGACTCTGTCCCCACGCGTAGCCGCTTGAAGCAGATCGCGTTTCACAATCATGTCAAACAGACATTCATAGTCATTCACGAAGGAGTAGCCTGTTTTTAAAGAGCACGCCTCAAGATCCTTACGAGCCTGAGGACTCAAGGATGGGCGCGTTTCAGCATCTCGCATAACGTCCACACCACGTGCAAGTTCGT
>JBILHV010000038.1:0-9296 GCA_044350305.1 Burkholderiaceae bacterium | reverse complement strand
CCCTGCCCAGAGGCCTTGGTCGCAGCAAAGGCGCGAATCAAACGCTGCGCGACAGGATGGGAGGGGCAGCGCAGCCCCACACTATCTTGACCCCCACTCACTACATCGGGAATATGTGCCGCGCGCTTCAAAATCAAGGTTAAGGGACCGGGCCAAAATGCATCAATCAGCAGTTGAGCCTCAGGGGGAACGGTGTCAACCCAATAGGCTAGATCGGCTTCCGGCGCGACATGCACAATCACGGGATGATTCTGAGGTCGACCTTTTGCTCGATAGATGCCGTTGACCGCGTCGACGTTCTCGGCATCAGCACCCAGGCCATAGACTGTTTCAGTTGGAAAGGCCACCAGTCCGCCTTCGGACAGCACCTTGACCGCATGATCAATCTGCGCATCGGACGCAAAAACCTGACCACTCACGATCTGGCTATCCAATTGAACTTGCTTCGCAGCCATCACGCATGCGCTCGCACATCACGTCGTCGCCGCGACAGGTAATCGCAAGAGACCAACCACCTGATTTGCTGTATCGACCGCCTCGGCAAGACTGCGACCCGTGCAATTGACGTGGCCCATTTTACGGGCGCGTCGCGCCTCCCGCTTCCCATACAAATGCAGAGAAGTTCCTTTGATTGCCAGCACACCCGCCCAGTTAGGTTCGGCCTGCACCTCATCTTGCCCGGGATACCACACATCACCCAAAATATTCAACATCACAACAGGTGCCAGCAGACGAGTGCTCCCCAGGGGCAACCCAGCCATGACCCGAGCCTGCTGCTCGAACTGACTCGTCACGCAGGCATTCATACTGAAATGACCACTGTTATGTGGGCGCGGTGCAATCTCGTTGACCAACAACTGGCCGTCGCCCAACACAAAGAATTCCACACACATCACGCCTTCGTATTTCAGGCCACGCGCAATCGCTAGCGCCGCCTGGGTCGCACGCTCAGTCATGGCGGCCGGCTGAGTATCTAGCGTCGAGACAGCCAAAATTCCTTGCTCGTGCACATTGCGCGCAACCGGAAACACTTCACAGGCCCCATCGAGCCCGCGCGCCAACACAACTGACAATTCTTCTTTCAGATCCAGCATCGCCTCGAGCACGCAGGGCACACTTCCAAACTCCGCAAAGGCCTTAAGCGCCTCGTCGCAACTCCGCACTCTGGCCTGGCCTTTGCCGTCATACCCTAAGCGCGCAACCTTGAGGATCCCCGGAAAAAGTGTTGGGGGTACCGACCGCAAGTCCGTCTCAGTGCGAATCGCAGCATAGGGTGCAACAGCAACCCCTTGCGAAACAATAAAGGCTTTCTCTGCAATGCGATCTTGGACGATCTCCACCGCGTGCGCACCCGGTGTGACACGACAGTGGGCGGCGAGCGCCTGCAAGCTTTGCGCAGGTACGTTTTCAAACTCAGTCGTGACGGCACGGCAACGTTGCGCGAGCTTCAGTAGTGCCGCTTGGTCGTCATACTCAGCCTGGATATGCATATCAGCGACTGAGGCAGCAGGACCGTCACTTGCAGGATCCAATACCGCCACGCGATAACCCAACGCCTGAGCCGCATGACAAAACATCCGACCCAGCTGACCGCCACCCATCAAACCTAACCACTCACCCGGTGCAATCACAAAGGTACCTTCATCGCACGCGCGGCCTCAGTCTGTCGAGCACGAAACGCTTTGAGTTTTTCCCGCAAGACGACGTCCGTTGTGGCCAGGTTGGCAATCACATGCAGCGCCGCGTTGGCAGCACCCGCTTCACCAATCGCAAAGGTCGCGACTGGGACACCCTTAGGCATTTGTACAATCGACAGCAAGGAATCTTCACCGCGCAAATAACGCGAGGGGACTGGAACACCAAAGACAGGCACCTCGGTCAAGGCAGCGATCATGCCAGGCAAATGTGCGGCGCCACCAGCTCCCGCTATGACTGCGCGCAAACCACGGCCAGCGGCAGCCGCACCGTACTCCGCCATATCCAAAGGCATGCGGTGCGCAGACACCACGCGCGTCTCGCACGCGACGCCAAAGTCATTGAGCATAGCGACCGCATGCTGCATCACCTCCCAATCACTCGAGGACCCCATGATGACACCAACAACGGGTGTGGCAGAGCTAGCAGGTGCGTTCATAACAAACCTTTTTTACGCCGTGAGTCGATCAAGTGCTTCACGATATTTGGCGGCTGTTTTGGCGATCACATCCGCTGGCAATCTTGGCGCAGGTGGGGTCTTGCCCCAGTCTTGTGTTTCAAGCCAATCACGCACAAATTGTTTATCAAAGGATGGCGGACTCATCCCTTCTTTGTAGCCATCGGCAGGCCAAAAGCGTGACGAGTCAGGCGTCAACACCTCATCCATTAGATGCAAGGTGCCGTTCGCATCCAGACCAAACTCAAATTTTGTATCGGCAATCATGATGCCTTTCGTTGCCGCAAACGTTGCGGCCTCGGAGTACAAACGGAGTGTGGCCCCGCGAATACGCTCAGCCATGTCACGCCCGACTTCTTTAATCACGTGATCGAAATCAACGTTCTCATCATGCAAACCGACCTCAGCCTTGGCGGCCGGCGTAAAAATCGGCTGCGGCAATTTACCCGCCTGCTTCAAGCCTGCCGGCAACGTAATTCCACAAACAGAGCCCGACTGTTGATAGTCTTTCCAACCCGAACCGATCAAATAGCCGCGCGCAACGGCTTCAACCATAATGGGCTTTAACCGCTTGACCACCACCGCACGGCCGACCACCTGATCGCGCTCCTCGGCCGTCACGACATCTTCCGGCTTCACACCAGTAGAGTGATTGGGCAAGATGTGCGCCAACTTCTCGAGCCAAAAATCGGTCAGCTCTTTTAAGACCTGACCTTTACCCGGAATGGGGTCATCCAGGATGACGTCGAATGCGGAAATCCGATCAGAGGCCACGATAAGCAACTTATCATCACCCACTGCATACATGTCTCGCACCTTGCCGCGCGCGAGCAGCGGCAAGGACTTAATGCTGGATTGATACAGCGCTGCAGCCACTATTGCACGACCTGCGACAGCTTGCCGGCCGAATACTGGGCCGCTACATCCTTCAGGGGAATCACCTTGATCTTGCTCGCTTGGCCAGCGGTACCGAATTGTTGGTAACGCGCGATGCAAATACCTTTTGCCGCTTCACGTGCTGGCTTCAAATATTCGCGCGGATCAAACTTGCCGGGGTTTTCTGCAAAGAAGCGACGGATCGCACCAGTCATGGCTAAACGGATATCTGTGTCGATATTGATCTTACGCACGCCGAACTTGATGGCTTCTTGAATTTCTTCAACAGGCACACCGTAGGTTTCTTTCATGTCGCCACCGAACTGACGGATCTCGGCCAACAGTTCTTGTGGGACGCTTGAGCTGCCGTGCATCACCAAATGGGTATTCGGCAAACGCTTGTTGATTTCTTTAATACGCGAAATCGACAAAATATCGCCTGTGGGCTTGCGCGTGAATTTATAGGCGCCATGGCTGGTACCGATTGCGATCGCCAAGGCATCGAGTTGGGTTTTGCGCACAAAGTCAGCAGCCTGCTCGGGATCCGTCAGCAACTGATCCATCGTCAGTTTGCCATCAGCGCCATGACCGTCTTCTTTGTCGCCTTGCATGGTCTCAAGCGAACCCAAACAGCCAAGTTCACCTTCAACCGTGACGCCCAGCTTGTGCGCCATGTCGACCACTTGTTTCGTGACCGCAACGTTGTAGTCGTAGTCGGCAATGCTCTTGCCGTCTTCTTTGAGCGAGCCGTCCATCATGACGCTCGAGAAGCCAAGATCAATCGCACCCTGACAAATCTTTGGTGATTGGCCATGATCCTGGTGCATCACCACTGGAATATGTGGATAGGACTCCACGGCGGCTTGGATCAAATACTTGAGGAAGCCTTCGCCCGCGTATTTGCGCGCGCCAGCGCTTGCTTGCATGATGACAGGGCTATCCGTTTGGGCAGCCGCTTCCATGATGGCCTGCACCTGCTCGAGGTTGTTCACGTTGAAAGCGGGGATGCCGTAGCCATGCTCGGCGGCATGATCCAAAAGCTGGCGCATAGAGACGATTGCCATGAAGAATCCTTTTTAGAGCAAAATGTAGGGGTTACGGACAAATTAGCCCACTATTTTACGGTAGCACGCCCATATTTGCCCCAATTCGGGTCAAAACCTTATTTCACGCGTTTTTTCTCCATTAAAGAGCCCCCACATGCCCCTTGGCGCCACTGTCCAGCCATCCTCACCCGCCACGGTTTCTTGGCTTGTGGACGACCAATCCCACACGCTCGCCTGGCGCTCCGAGAACGGCTGGGCACCCCCGAAGCGCTGCATCGTGGCCGATGACACCATGACAGCCGACATCGCCTACCGCCATGCCAGTGAAGGGGTGGGACTCATCTGGACGGGGGACTTTCAAAACGCTCGGCAGCTGCTGCAAGCCCTTGCCCGACGGGTGGCGAAGCGACGTATAAAGTTTGCCGAGATGCCCTACCCAGAGCGTTTTCACCAGGTCAGGCTAGCGCGCGCCCAGCGGGCACGCACATTAGGCATGCTGTGCCTGCCCTTTGGTGCACATCACACGCTCGCTCACCGTCGTGCGCCGGATGTCCAACCAGTATGTTTTCAGGCACACGGTGACGCCGCCGCGGGCTATGTGATGCCCATGACCGAGTTACTAGGCCTGATCAGTGCCTACGAATGGCGCAAAAGCGGCATCACAATCGACGGCTTAGCGGCACCGATTTACGCGCACTACGGCGTCTTCGCGCCAACCCGGGCCGAATATATCGAACTGATTCGGCGAACACCGCTTGCACAACCTAAAGTTAAACGCGCCTTCGATCTTGGCACGGGCACAGGTGTGCTGGCAGCACTGATGATTCATAAAGGCGTCGAACACGTCATCGCGACGGACACCAGCACGAGAGCTCTTGCCTGTGCCAAGCAGAATATTGATGCGCTTGGTTTGAACAAAAAAGTAGCCCTGCAGAACGTTGATTTATTCCCAAGCGGTCGCGCCGACTTAATCGTTTGTAATCCCCCTTGGTTGCCGGGCAAGCCGGCTTCCACGCTCGAACACGCCATCTACGATCAAGATCAGCACATGTTGTCAGGTTTCTTAAAGGACCTCGCGGCACACCTCAACCCGGGCGGACAAGGTTGGTTGATCTTGTCCGATCTGGCCGAACACCTCCAATTACGAAGTCGCGAACAACTCCTCGCGCAAATCGAAGGCGCTGGACTTGTGGTCGTTGCCAAACACGATATCCGTCCCACGCACCTAAAGTCTAAGGACGAACAAGATCCGCTTGCCGATGCACGGCAAGCAGAAACTACGTCCTTATGGTGTCTGGGCGTCGCGCAGACTTAGGACGAAAGGCCTTGACCACATCGTCGCGTGTTTCGATATACGGGCCACCGATTAAATCGATGCAGTACGGGACTGCGGCAAAAATTCCCGACGCCACGACCGTACCGTCTTCGCGCTTTAGGCCTTCCAGCGTCTCGCTGATTGCTTTGGGCTGACCAGGTAAATTAATAATCAACGCCGCATGCTCAGGCGTTTCGCGCAAGACCGCGACTTGTCGCGACAAAATTGCAGTGGGCACAAACTGCAAACTGATCTGACGCATCTGCTCACCAAACCCAGGCATTTCGCGCGTCGCAATCGCAAGCGTCGCCTCGGGCGTCACGTCGCGTCGTGCGGGACCAGTGCCACCAGTGGTCAACACCAAATCGCACTGTTCCACATCAACGAGCTCAACCAAGGCCGCAGAGATCGTTGGAACATCATCCTGAATCAGTCGCGAGACGATCTCGATGGGTGTTTTAACCGCACGCGCTAACCAGTCTGTCAGCGCCGGAATCCCCTGATCCGCATAGACACCTTTCGAGGCACGATCAGAAACAGACACTAAACCAATTCGAATGGTGTCGGGATGGCGGGCGGCAGTCGTCATAACGTTACTCACTAGTTAAAGGCTCGTTCGAGCCCGATCGAAATCACTTACTTCGGGAGCTATCGAGATTATCGCCCGAGTTGTGTTCGCAAGGCTCGGATCTCTTCCATCAGATCCGTCATCAGCGCGGCAGCCTCTAGGTTGACGTCAAAGTCGCGCTGCAAGCGCGATACTTGACGTGCCCGACCAACATAATGGCTCGCAAACACCCATTGCTCTGGCTCACCTTGTAACTCAAGATCCAGCACTCTTTCTTGCACGAGCGTCACGACCCACTCAAGCTGTTGATCGCAAAGTCTGGCGAGCTCATGCACGCTCACAGGCGCGTGGTCGTCCACGCTCACCGCCGAATACACCATCATTGATTTCATGCTTGCACTCCAAGGTGGAGACGGGGATTAAACGCAGCCGCCTCGGCCAGCTGTTGATAGGCGCGCTTTGCCGCCTCTGACTCTGCTGGGGGCCACACCACCTCCAACACCAAATACAAATCTCCTGCAGGGTCGCCTGGCACGCCCTTGCCACGCAGACGCATCTTGCTGCCTGAATGACTGCCTGCAGCGATACTGACCTCCACCACACCTTCCATCGTTGGCGCGTGCACCTTGGCGCCTAAGGCAGCCTCCCAGGGCGTCACGGGCAACTTCATCGTCAGGTCTTTGCCTTCCACCTGATAACGTGGGTGTGGGGCAAAGCGCACGGTCAAGAACAGGTCGCCAGCCGACGCACCGCCCTCGCCCGGCATGCCCTGCCCAGCCAGGCGAATCATCTGTCCTGCCCGGATCCCAACAGGAATCTTGACGCTCAGGGTACGATTCACCACTTGAGGGCGGCTCTGGGCATCGAGCTGAACCGAACGCAAGCCTAAGTCCCTAGTCGCGCCAGAAAAACTGTCTTCGAGCGACACTTCGATTTCTGCATGGTGATCCTCACCGCGCACAGCATAAGATTGCCCCGGCGCAGAATGGCGCTGCTGCGCCTGCCGCTGATGTGCGGCCTGCTTGAACATCCCGCTCAGAAAGTCTTGAAACTCTGCCTCGCTCGGGCCTTGACCCTCACCACCCGAGAACTCGAACCCGTGCTCCCAGCCAGGTCCTGGCGCGGCCCCATTGGCGCCCGAGACATTCGCCGCCAGCTGATCGTACGCGGCACGCTTCTCAGCCTCGCGCAACACATCATTGGCCTCGTTAATGTCGCGCATGCGTGCCTCTGCATCAGCCTCTTTGCTGACATCGGGGTGATATTTGCGCGCAAGCTTGCGATACGCTTTGCGGATATCATCCTGCGAAGCATCACGTCGCACTTCCAATATCTTGTAATAGTCTTTAAATTCCATGTGTGTGGCTGTGCTTAGGCACGCCAAAAAAGTGAATACCCCTTCACAATGGGGGCAAACCTTAAAAACTTCAAGCTTTTATGAAAATAGACAACATCCCCTTTGGCACCACCGACTGGTCAGACGTCCCGACCACAGAGCACGCCGGCACCACAGGCAAAGCGTTTTGGCGCACGCGGCAATTCGGCACCATCCGGGTTCGGATGGTCGAATACACGCCTGGCTACCTAGCGGATCACTGGTGCGAAAAAGGGCATATCCTGCTCTGCCTGAGCGGCTCGCTCCATACCGTCTTAAAAGATGGAAGGACGTTCGATTTAAAGCCAGGCATGAGTTATCAGGTCGCGGACGCGGCTGAGCCACACCAGTCCTCAACCGAGACGGGTGCGACACTATTTATTGTTGATTAACGCCTACTGTGAGCCAACGCTCAGCGCGCAAAACTCTAATCTAAAGCCCGCTTTTGCAAAATATCCACTGCGGGCAAGGCTTTGCCTTCCAGGAACTCAAGGAAGGCGCCGCCCCCCGTCGAGATATAACCAACCTTATCGGTAATACCAAATTTCTCTATCGCAGCCAGCGTGTCGCCACCACCCGCGATTGAGAACCCGGGTGAAGCAGCAATCGCGCGCGACAAGGATTCGGTTCCCTGCGCGAACTGTTCAAACTCAAACACACCAACTGGTCCGTTCCAAACGATGGTGCCAGCGTTTTTCAAAATATCAGCCAGCTGAGCAGACGTCTGCGGACCAATATCCAAAATCAAATCATCCGCACCCACGTCTTTTGCCGCTTTGACCGTCGCTTTCGCCTGCGCTGAAAACTCAGTCGCACAGACAACATCCGAGGGGATTGGCACAGCTGCGCCACGGGCTTGCATTTTTTTCATCACAGCACGCGCCTGATCGATTTGATCTGGCTCGGCCAACGATTTCCCAATCGGCAAACCAGCAGCCAACATAAAGGTGTTCGCGATGCCACCACCGACAATCAGTTGATCAACCTTGTCAGCGAGAGTTAGCAAGATCGAAAGCTTGGTTGAAACCTTTGATCCGCCCACAATCGCGACCAGGGGTCGCTTAGGCGCCAACAAGGCACGCCCGAGAGCCTCGAGCTCGGCCTGCAGCAGTGGGCCGGCGCAGGCGGTTGCCGCGAACTGCGCAATCCCATGCGTCGTCGCCTCGGCGCGGTGCGCGGTGCCAAAGGCATCGTTCACATACACATCACACAATGCCGCCATTTTTTTGGATAACTCAGGATCGTTTTTCTTTTCACCCTTGTTCACCCGACAGTTCTCAAGCAAGACGACTTGCCCTGGCTGCACTTGAACACCGTCCACCCAATTCTGCACCAGACTCACTGGCATACCGAGCAACTCGGAGAGTCGCTTGGCGATGGGCGCCAAGGAATCTTCAGGTGCCAGTGTGCCCTCTGTTGGACGTCCGAGATGTGAGGTCACCATCACCGCAGCACCGGCATCAAGCGCCAGGCGAATACCGGGCACCGAGGCACGGATCCGCGTGTCTTCAGTGATGTGGCCCGCATCATCAAACGGAACATTCAAATCGGCGCGGATAAACACCCGCTTACCGGACAGTTTGCCTGACTGAGCCAAAGCAGAAAGGGTTTGAACAGGCGTCATGATGTGTTTTACTTTGCTGCCATCAGCGCAACAGTCGTGTCGAGCATACGATTACTAAAGCCCCACTCGTTGTCGTACCACGAGTTCACTTTAACCAGCGTGCCAGACACTTTGGTCAAGGTCGCATCAAAGTTACTCGAAGCAGGATTGTGGTTGAAGTCCACCGACACGAGCTGCTCGGTGTTGTAGGTCAGAATACCTTTGAGCGGGCCCGATGCAGCGGCTGCTTTAAGAATGTCATTGACCTCATCCACAGTGGTTTCACGCTTCGCGATAAAGGTCAGATCCACGATCGACACGTTGATAGTCGGCACGCGCATTGCAAAGCCATCAAGCTTGC
>JBILHV010000311.1:0-3021 GCA_044350305.1 Burkholderiaceae bacterium | reverse complement strand
GGACCGTAGTCCGCAATGGCGTTATGGATCGTTCCCATGTTGTCCCACATCAGCACATCCCCCGCCGTCCAGCGGTGCCGATAGCGAAACTGCGGCTGCAATTGATGCTCGAACAAGAAGTTCAGAATACGGTCGCTCTCTTCAGTGGGCAACTCGTTAATCTGCATCGAATAACCTGGGTTGGCGTAAAGAATCTTCTCGCCAGTAATGGGGTGGGTCAGAAAAACCGGATGCGAAACAGGCGGCTTGGCTTTACGTTGAGCCTCAGTCAAAGGGGGGCGCGTGCAGCCTGGCTGTTTGCGCATGTTTTCCCAGAACTTATTGAAGTCATGCAAAATTGTCTTGCCCTCAAGTTTGCTCTTCATGTCTTCCGGCAAGGCCAAGTAGGCAGCGCGCATATTTGAAAACTCTGTGCCGCCCAATGGCACACCATCGCGGTGAGGGATTTCAAGTCCATAGAGCACATTTGTGAACGCAATCATCTTGCTATACGACATGTCGGTGTGCCAATCTTGGCCGGCATCGCCAAGCCCAATCGGCTTGCCATCTTCCGTTTTTTTGTTGGACAGGATCATAACTTCCGGGATGCCCGGCTCTTGATACATGTTCGCGACGTTCACTTCCAGTGTGCCGAAGGTGCTACTGAAGTTTTTGAGCTGTAACGCAGTCAGGTTCTGCTTTGGGAAACAAAGCACGCCGAACTTGCCCAGCAGGCCTTCGATCGACTTGTAATCCGTGGGTGACAGAGGCTTTGACAGGTCAAACTGCTCAACCCGAGCGCCTAGCCCTTGTCCGCTTGGAGTAACTTGCATGGTTGACGCCCTCAAACTTGACCTAAAGATGATGCAGTCTAGCGGGTTGCGGAGGTTTTCGCTAGAATTTAATTATGAAATTACTGCTCTCATTTAAGAAACAATGACTGGCTAAGACTGGACAAGCTGCGCGCCATTGCGGTGTTTATAGAGGTCCCCCCAGGGCTCAGCTTATCGGCAGCGGATTGGCGCACCTTTCAAAACGTGCCGTAAACTGTCTCTATTGCGTAGTTTTGCGGCTGGCGGCGATTTGCCAGTTCGGCCATGATGGCGTCTGGTACGAGCCCGACAGGGCATTGATGAATAGAGAAGTTTTTTAATATACGGAGATCGGCATGGCCTCGGTCAATAAAGTAATTTTGGTTGGTAATCTTGGACGCGACCCCGAGGTCCGTTACAGCCCGGATGGCGCAGCCATTTGTAATGTGTCGATCGCGACCACCAGTAACTGGAAGGATAAGACTTCTGGCGAGCGCCGCGAAGAAACCGAATGGCATCGCGTCGTGTTTTACAACCGTCTGGCAGAAATCGCTGGAGAATATCTGCGTAAAGGTCGTCCCGT
This sequence comes from Burkholderiaceae bacterium, assembly GCA_044350305.1. Taxonomy (GTDB): domain Bacteria; phylum Pseudomonadota; class Gammaproteobacteria; order Burkholderiales; family Burkholderiaceae_B; genus Zwartia. The sequence goes on along the minus strand of JBILHV010000311.1, from coordinate 1,647 downwards.
GTATGTGGAAGGCCGTCTCAAGACGCGCAAGTGGCAAAATAAAGAAGGCGTTGATCAGTACACGACTGAAGTCATCGCAGACCAAATGCAAATGTTGGGCGGTCGTGATGGCGCTGAAGGCGGTTCGATGGGTGGTGGCGCCGAGGGCGCACCCCGTCCGGCAGCACGCGCACCCCAGGCACAGCGTCCGGCAGCCCCTGCAGCGGGTGGCGCCAATCTGGCGGATATGGATGACGACATCCCGTTTTAAGCTAGGCTGATTGAAGACCTGCGCGTTGTAAAGTTTGCTTACAAAATAGTGAACGATACAGCGCGCAAAACCATCCGCATTTCATTGCACTTGGCGTAAGACTTCCGTACCATCGCTGTATAGAAAAACGCATCACTACCCTCGAAGTCCTCGTGGATCAAAACACCAAGTCCATTGATCGTCTTGATCGTTCGATCGCAGAACTGCGCGGCGACGTTGATCGCAAATTTATGTGGATGATTGGAATTCAGCTCACGGGACTTGCAGCAATGATGGCTGCAATTGCGCGACTCGCCAAGGTGTTCTAAGCTGAATCCATGCACCGCTTCGTCATGCAAACAACAAATACAGAACAAACAATAAACAAAGGGACATCATGGACTTAGGCATTCGCGGTAGACAGGCAATCGTTTGCGCATCGAGTAAGGGGCTTGGCTTAGCCTGTGCCCAGCAGCTCGCGCGCGAGGGGGTTAATGTTGTGATGCTCGCGCGGGGCGCGGAGGCACTCGAAGCCGCAGCACAAGCGATTCGTACCGAAACTGGTGTGAATGTCAGCACGATCGCCGCCGACATCACCACTGCAGAGGGTCGCGCGAAAGTCTTGGCGCTGTGCCCGAACCCAGATATTTTGGTGACCAATGCGGGCGGCCCCAAGCCGGGCGATTTTCGTGACTGGAGCCGCGACGACTGGATCGCGGCGGTCGACGCCAATATGATCACACCGATTGAACTCATTCGTGCCACCGTAGACGGCATGATCGAGCGCAAGTTTGGTCGTATCGTCAACATTACTTCTGCGTCGGTTAAGCAGCCGATTGAATCGCTTGGCTTGTCAAACGGCGCACGTGCAGGCCTCACTGGTTTTGTCTCGGGCCTTGCACGTCAAATCGTGTCGCACAACGTTACGATCAACAACTTACTGCCTGGCCCGTTTGCAACCGATCGCCTCACACAAAACGCTATCGTACGCGCGAAGGCAAGTGGCCAGACTGTCGAGCAAATTCAAAACGCACGCAAGTCTACTGTTCCCGCGCGTCGCTTTGGGGACCCGGCCGAGTTTGGTCAAGCCTGTGCGTTTTTGTGTAGCGCGGGTGCTGGCTTTATGACAGGACAAAACCTCGTACTCGATGGCGGCACTTACCCCGGCACGCTGTAAGTTATTCAAGTCGACGAAGAGTTAAAGACGCTACGATTCAGCCAGACAAAGATTTAGCTAAATCCATTCTTTCAGGTGTACGCACATGTCAAAAGACGATAAGAAGACAGGCCATTCGATTAATCCTGCAGCAAGCGAGCAAGGCATCTCTAAAGGCCTGGCCAACTACGGTGACCGCGGCTTTTCGCTGTTTTTGCGCAAGGCTTTTATTAAAGGCGCTGGCTACACGGATTCCGCACTC
>JBILHV010000310.1:0-3023 GCA_044350305.1 Burkholderiaceae bacterium | reverse complement strand
ACAGTTTTGATAGGCGGCGGCTTGCAGTGAAAGGATGTGGTGAAACATTCTTAAATGAGGCGGCTCATTCCAATGAATGTTCTGTGACGGTGTGTTGTAGCCGACTGCAACGATCTCGGCGTTCTGTAGCGCAAGCACACGCCACGCTTCTCCCCACCTACGATCGTTACATAACAACATGCCGATGCGGGAGTCCATTGTTTCCCATACATTAAATCCCTCGTTTCCAACTTCGAAATATTTTTTCTCTAAGTGTTGAAACGGCGCATGTGCTTTGTTGTCGCTATGGCCCGGGAGGTGGATCTTGCGGTAGCGACCAACGATCTCGGCCTGCTGATTCACAAGAATCGATGTGTTGAAGCACTTTCCTTCGTTCGACACCTCGGCGTAGCCGAGATAGAAACCAATATTGAGCTTCTTTGCCGTGTCGAACAGAATCTGCGTCTCGGGACCTGGCATGGACTTCTCAAAGTAGCGATCAATCGCCTCTTTTTCGGTCATCCAGTAACGTGGGAAAAAAGTCGTGAGCGCAAGTTCTGGAAACACCACCATCTTTGCTCCGCGACTTGCGGCTTCTTTCATCATCTCGAGTAAGCGCGAGACGGCATGCTTGCGGTTGTCAGTGGGCTGAATGGGTCCAAGCTGTGCAACGGCTAAACCAAAAGGGCGTTTGCTCATGATCAGCCTTTATCCGCAGGATCGACAGAAAAATACTTGCGCATCACTGAATTGGGATTGCCGGTGAGTCGTTGACGCAAGACCGGTTCGGGTGTGCCGCGCTTGATGAATTTGCCAGAGCCGCGTTCGACTTGAAGCTTGCCGTTGTCGACGACGATACGTCCTCGACTGAGTACTTGCTCTGGCCAGCCAGTGATTTGCTTGCCCTCGTAAGGGGTATAGCCTACGTTGTCGTGCAACATGTTGGTCGAGATTGTGACGGCTTTCTCTGGATTCCAGATCGCGAGGTCCGCATCGCTACCCACGGCGATCGTCCCTTTTTGGGGATACATGCCGTACGTGCGCGCGTGGTTGGTGGCGGTCACCGCAACAAAGCGCTCAATCGTCATGCGGCCCTTCAAGACCCCTTCAGAAAAGAGCAAAGGCATGCGGACTTCAAGCCCAGGGACGCCGTTTGCCATATCTTTGAACGTGGTGGCCTCACCTTTGGGTAGCTTGCCTGATTCATCAAAGCGGTAGGGCGCATGATCAGAAGAGAACATTTGCAAGGTGCCGTTGATCAAGCCTTGCCATACAGCTTCTTGTGAGGCCTCGTCACCTGGTGGAGGACTGCAACAATATTTTGCGCCCTCTAGGCCAGGCAGATCAATATCTTTTGCGGTGAGGAATAAATACTGGGGGCAGCTTTCCGCATGAATCGGTAGGCCCAGCGCTTGGGAGGAGTGAATCACGCGAACCGCCTCTTGACCTGCGACGTGCACAATGAGGAGTGGCACATCGACTAAGCGTGCGAGTGCGACAGCGCGATTAGTCGCTTCGCTCTCTGCGATATTGGTGTGAGCTACTGCATGGTATTTTGGTGCTGTAAGGCCACGATCAACGAGGCGTCGAGCAATCCACCGAATCATGTCGTTGTTCTCGGCATGGACCATCACCAGCGCACCTTCTTTGCCTGCGCATTCGAGTACATCTAAGACTTGATAGTCATCAAGCTTCATGCGGTCATACGTCATGTAGATCTTGAATGACGTGATGCCGTCTTTAATGACTGCAGGCAGGTGTTTTTCTAACGCCTCGGGTGTTGGGTCGGACAGAATCAGATGAAAGCCATAGTCGATGACGGCTTTCTCAGCCGCGCGTTTGGAATAGTCCGCAACCACTTCTGGGATCTGATTGCCGCGGTGCTGGGCTGCGAACGGGACGATGGTGGTTGTTCCACCAAAGGCCGCGGAGACGGTCGCGCTGTAAAAGTCGTCGGCACACATCATGCCCATGCCCGAGAGCTGTTCGACATGACAATGGCTATCGATGCCGCCGGGCAAGACCCAGAGTCCCTGCGCATCGATGTCTTTTTTGCCTGCAGGCAGATTTTTTGCGATCGTCGCGATCACGCCATCTTTAATACCGATGTCAGCGTAATACGTTTCATTTGCAGTGCAGATGCGACCGTTGCGGATCGTGACATCAAAATCAGTGCTGGTGCTCATCATCAATTCTCGCTCAAGCAGGGTGTTTTGGCGTTATCGGGTTTGCGTCGATCGTTTTAGGCCTTGACGGGTTGTCTGCCGCGCGCAGTGGTCGATAAGCCGACGCGCGCAACAGTGGCCTCAAGCTCTTTGATGGTGAGCGCGTCAATACGCATCCCGGGTGATCGAATGGCGTTGCTGCGGATCGCACCACGTTGCTGATAGATGTACTTGCGCAGTGCTAGGCCGATCTTGGGTTGAAATTCGTAACGAATCAATGGGCAATACCGATCAAACACGGCAGCAGCGCCTTGATGATCGCCCGCTGCAAAACGGTTATAGATTTCGACCAGCACTTCTGGATATGCAAAGCCGGTCATGGTGCCGACAGCGCCACGCTGGAGCTCCTCAAGGAAGAACATACCGCCTAGGCCGCCGAATATCTTCATGGCCTCATCGCCAGCCAGATCGCGAATGCGACTGATTTTTTGACCGACGGGTGGCTCTTCCATTTTGATCATGTGCACGCCGCCTTCCTTGCCTAAACGTGCAACCACTTCTGGCCGAATCTCGGTACCAAAAGAATCAGGGAAGTCGTGGATGACGACAGGAATCTTGACCGCATCGGCGACGGCTTTGTAATAGTCAAACAGCAAGGCGTCGCTTGCATTGTCTAGCGGCGCTGCAAACACTGCGGCCGCGCCCGAGTCTTGTGCTTCCTGCGCTTGTTCGATCGCGCCTGTAATGCCATGTGCACGCACGCCTACCCAAACAGGCACACGACCTTTGGTGTGTTTGACGAAAGTGTCTGTCACTAAACGACGCTCTGCGTTATTTAGTTTGTGCAGCTCGCCCAAGAATCCCAGAATAGCTAAGCCC
>JBILHV010000105.1:0-5912 GCA_044350305.1 Burkholderiaceae bacterium | reverse complement strand
GCAAGACATTGAGAACGTGTCGGCTTGGTTGGCGGCCCAACCTGGCCCGCTCGCTGTTCGTCGTTAAGTGTTCCGTGGTCGGTCGCTAGTCGCGACTGACACGCTGACGAATCAGTTCAATATAGGCATCGCTGTCCAAGGCTTTGCCTAGTCTCTGAGACTCCCATACGACTGTGCCGAGGCATTCCATGATTTCGTGGACTGCCTCGTGCTGATTTGTCCGCGAGGCAAGCTTGTCAAACGCATCGCGAATTCCGCGTGGGTGATCAATCGACAATTGTTCTGCGATCGCCAAGTGCATCGAGAGGTGTAGAAAAGGGTTGGTTTTCCCTTCCTCTACGTTGAACTCCCGCGTCATCGAATCTGGCTGGTTCAGTGTGTCGTGGTATTCGGGGTGCTGTTCAATCCAGTCCAGCGCAATGGCCTCAAGCGGGCTGAGAATTTGCTGGCTCTTGTGCTTATGCCAAGTGTCGATGAAAAACTGACGAACTTGGTCGCGTGAAGGGTTGAACATGGTTGCTACCTGATGAAACGGGGACAGTTGAGTGCTAGTCTAGCAATTCACCCCTCGGCTGGCCTGCAGGATGGAAGCGATGAACCCTTTTGAGGCATGAGTGTCGCAAATTCGCAAAAAACCACCCTTATTTGGTGCAAAATTAGGGCATACCCTGATGCATGAGCGTCCACTGTCGTGCAGAATCTATCGCATGCAGGTGAGGGGACATTGCTCTGCTTAGGCGGGCATGTAGTATCAAAATATAAGAAAAGCACAGCGGCTGGCACATTTGTGTCGGCCGTTGTCGCTTGCGGGGCTCGGTCAAGTATCCTCTGATAATCATGACATCCAATGTGACACCTAAAGCGCGCGATCGAGCGGTCAGCTACTGGCACCGTAACCTGATATTCATCTTGTGTTTGCTGCTTGTTTGGTTGCTAGTGAGCTTCGTGCCTGCCTATTTCGCGCGTGAGCTCAACGGCCTCTACTTGTTTGACTGGCCATTCCCTTTTTGGATGGCAGCTTTCGGCGCCCAGTTCTGCTTTCTGTTGATTATCGGTCTGTATGCGTGGGGCATGGATCGGATGGATCGACGTGAGCGCCGCGACCAGGATCAGGAGAGCTAATGCGCCTGCGCACCCAACGGCCCCGTACGCAAGCTGCGCAGCTTTTTCGCGGATATACCGCCTACACCTTGGGTTTTATTGCGCTGGTGGCGCTGCTCGCGGCGCTTGAGGTATTAGGTCTGGCGCGGCAGTGGATTGGGTATGCGTTCTTGCTGTCTACGGTGGGTCTCTATGCCGGGATCGGCATCATGTGCCGGACGTCAGATCCGGTTGAGTATTACGTTGCCGGCCGACGCGTACCGGCGCTCTATAACGGGATGGCCACGGCTGCTGACTGGATGTCCGTGGCGTCCTTCATTGGCATCGCTGGAACGCTTTATTTGAGTGGGTATAACGGCTTAGCCTATATCTTGGGCTGGACCGGGGGCTACGTGCTCGTTGCACTTTTTTTGGCGCCTTACTTGCGCAAATTTGGCGGGTACACCATCCCAGATTTTTTGGGCGCACGCTACGAGGGTAACCTCACGCGCTTAATTGGCGTACTTTGCGCCGTGCTGTGTTCGTTTATCTATTTGGTCGCGCAAATTTATGGTGTGGGCATCATCACGACACGCATGACCGGAATTTCTTTTGAGCTCGGCATCTTTATCGGTTTGGGTGGCGTCCTGGTGTGCTCGTTTTTGGGAGGTATGCGGGCAGTCACTTGGACGCAGGTCGGTCAGTACATCATTTTGGTGATTGCCTACCTCGTCCCGGTTGTTTGGTTAGCGGTCAAGCAAACAGGCGAGCCGATTCCGCAAGTTGCTGCCAGCACAGTCTTGCAGCAAGTGACAGAGCGTGAACGTGAACTTACCCATGATGAGGCAGAGCGACAAGTACGTGCGTTATGGCAGAATCGCGCCGAGGTGATGCAGGCCCGTGTGGACAGTCTGCCTCTTTCTTTTGAGGAAGAAAAGCAGCAGCTGCATTGGCGTCTGCTGCGCGCCCGGGCGAACGATGCTCCGATGGCTGAAATACGCGCACTAGAACGCGAGCATGCGAACTATCCGCAGTCGATTGAGGCGGCGCGCACGGCATGGACGAAAGCCCGTGATGACTTCAGCTCTCGCGCATCGCCTCCTGTGCCGCATGCGGATCCGTTTGCCGGAAAAAATCGCGATAGTCCTGAGGCGGCGCGCAATAACTTTTTGGCGATCGTGTTGTGTTTGATGCTGGGCACCGCTGGGCTGCCGCATATTTTGATGCGTTCGCTCACAACACCGTCTGTAAGCGAGGCGCGAAAATCGGTGTTTTGGTCGTTGCTTTTTATCCTGTTGTTGTACATGACAGCCCCAGCCTTGGCGATTTTGATCAAGTTCGAAATCTATTCTGATCTGGTGGGTATACCCTTTGCGGAACTGCCGCCCTGGGTCAATGCGTGGTCTGCAGTGGACCGCTCGTTGATCAGCATCGTCGATCTCAACCGGGATGGCATCGTGCAGTTAGCGGAGGTGCAACTCGGTGCAGACGTGATTGTGCTCGCCGCGCCAGAAATAGGCGGGTTGCCCTACGTGATTTCAGGGCTTGTTGCGGCGGGCGCGTTGGCGGCGGCATTGTCGACCGCGGACGGATTGTTATTAACCTTATCGAATGCCTTATCTCACGACACCCTGTTCAGAGTGGTCTCTCCTCGAATGGGAGCGGGGCGCCAAGTCATTCTCTCCAAGATGCTCTTGCTGGTTGTGGCCTTCGCAGCAGCCTGGGCGGCGACGCGCACGCCCGCCGATATTTTGTTTTTGGTCGGCGCCGCGTTTTCGTTTGCTGCGGCGTGCTTCTTTCCCGTGTTGGTCATGGGTGTGTTTTGGAAACGAGCCAATAAGTACGGCGCGGCCGCTGGAATGTTGTCTGGGCTGATTGTCACCATCTATTACATGGTGCAGGCACAACCCTGGCTACGAGAGCTCGTGCTCGGCGTACCGATCGGCGTGCCCGTAGAGCTGTGGTGGCATATTCAACCCATCGCTGCAGGGGTGTTTGGTGCGCCCGTGGCGTTTGTGGTGATTGTGATGGTGTCATGGGCGACGCCACCGCCTCTCGCTGTCACCCAGCAGATGGTGGACTACTTAAGACAGCCGGATTAAGACCAAGAGTGCGCCGTGGCCGCCATGTGCGAGCGGTGCGCTCGCAAAGGCACTTACAGCGGGTAATTGCGTCAACCATTGCGCGACACGGCTTTTTAGGACGGGTTGGCCGTTCTGTGAGCCATAGCCTTTGCCGTGCACGATGCGTACGCAGCGCGCGCCATGGCTTTGACTTTGTGCAACGAAGGTGGCAAGTGCACCCCGCGCTTGATCGCTGTTGAGCCCGTGCAAGTCCAAATGAGCGCTGATCGGCCAAAAGGCTCGACGCAGCTGACGTTGAACATCCGGCCCGATACCAGGTGCAGCCCACTGCAACTCCGTATCCTCGTCTGTAGGAGCGGAGAAACCGTCCGACAGTGCCAAGCGAGGCTCAGGCGCTTGACCGGCCGCGCGCGCCCGACGGTGCGCAAGCTGGTCGCTCGTACTTTGCCCTGAGGCTGCGCGATGCATCGTGCGTTCATCCGCATTGAGTGGTGTCACCGCTTGCGTCATGCGGGCAAAGAGTTGGTGATCGGCAGCGCTGGCGATGTGCGCAGCCTGCGTCTGTTTTTGTTGTGTCTTTGCGCGCGCCTCATCCGCCTCGCGCGCGGCTTGAGCGGCCGCATGCAGGCGTTTGAGGTCGGCTAGGCCCGCCTTATTGCTGCGCATTCTCCAACCACCGTTGCGCGTCCAGGGCGGCCATACAGCCGGTTCCTGCACTGGTAATGGCTTGGCGGTAGACGTGATCTTGTACGTCGCCGGCCGCGAACACGCCGGGCACAGAAGTCATGGTGGCTAATCCCGACAAACCACTTCGGGTCACGATGTAGCCATTGGTCATGTCTAACTTGCCCTCAAAAATACTTGTGTTTGGGTGGTGTCCGATCGCAATAAAGACGCCGGTAAGGGTTAAGTCTATTGAAGGTTCGCCCTTGGTGGAGCGCAGACGTAAGCCCGTCACCCCACTTTGATCGCCTAGCACTTCGTCGACTTCGCGAAAGGCGGCGATCTTCATATTGCCGTTAGCCACTTTTTCCATCATTTTGTCGATCATGATGGGTTCGGCACGAAATTTGTCGCGTCGATGCACAACGGTGACCGAACGGCAGATGTTGGCGAGGTAAAGCGCCTCTTCGACGGCGGTGTTGCCACCGCCTACCACCGCAACGTCCTGATTTTTGTAGAAAAAACCGTCACAGGTCGCGCAACCCGACACGCCGCGCCCCATAAAAGCTTCCTCGGAGGGCAGCCCTAGATACTTGGCTGACGCGCCAGTCGAGATAATGAGTGCGTCGCAGGTGTATTGTGCGCCACCATCACCGGTCAGACGAAATGGTCGACTGGAAAAGTCGACACTGGCGATGTGGTCGAATACCATCTCAGTATTAAAGCGCTCTGCGTGTGCAGCAAAGCGTTGCATGAGCTCTGGGCCTTGCACGCCGTTTGCGTCTGCGGGCCAGTTATCGACCTCTGTGGTGGTCATGAGTTGACCGCCCTGGGCTAGTCCGGTGATCATCACGGGACTCAGGTTGGCTCGGGCAGCGTAGACTGCGGCGGTATAGCCGGCCGGGCCTGAGCCCAAAATGAGAACTTTGGCATGTTTTGGCGTTGACATTGGATTTACCCTCTAGATTGACCTGCAAATTATAATGTTCTCTATGCCTAGACTTTCTCCCGCCACGACGCGCCCTTCGCGCACGACCCGAAACACCCGAAATGGGCCCTCAGCGCTGCAAACGCGACTGCTATCCATCGCTCGAGAAGCGCGCTGGATCGTGTTTGCCGCCTTGGCCGCTTGGCTGACCCTTGTACTGGCCACCTGGAGCGCCGCAGACCCTGCCTGGTCTCACTCGGTGGGCCGGGATGCTGAGCAGTTGCACAACCGCGGGGGCGTGATAGGAGCCTATTTTGCGGATGTCTTGCTCTACCTGTTCGGATTCTCTGCCTGGTGGTGGGTCATTTTGTTGGTTCACCGGGTGCGGGCGGGGTATTTACGCCTTGCTGCGCAGTTGCGTACCCGTGGCGAGCCTGAAACGCTGGCTCGTGTACGTTGGGAGCAGGGGATTGGTTTCTTCGTTGCGTTGCTGGGATCGGTCGGTCTTGAGGCCTACCGACTGAGCTCATTGGGTCTGCAGCTGCCAGGGCGCATGGATTACAACAGTGGCGCAGGTGGCGTGATTGGTCATGTGTGGTCGGGCTTTCTGGCCCAGGCGGTTGGTTTTGCTGGCAGCACGATCATCCTGATCGCCATGATCGTGATTGGTTCGAGTTTATTTTTCGGGTTCTCTTGGGCAACGGTGGCTGAGAAAGTCGGCGCCGCGCTCGAGTGGATCATGTTCAAGTTCAGAAACATCCGTAACGCTCGCCAAGATCGCCGCGCAGGTCAAGTGGCGCAGGCAGTTCGGCACGAGCAAGTCGAGGCTAAGCACGAAAAAACTGTGCACGAGCAGCCGATTCGGATTGAGCCGGCAATCGTGACAGTACAAAAATCTGAGCGCTTACAAAAAGAAAAGCAGCAATCCCTGTTTATTGAGCCGGTCGCTGCGGGTGACTTACCTGCGTTGAGCTTATTAGACCAGCCTGAGCCGAGCTTTGAGACAGTTTCTGCTGAGACGATTGAATTTACTTCGCGATTGATTGAAAAGAAACTCGCAGACTTTGGGGTAGAGGTCCAGGTTGTGGCGGCGCAAGCGGGGCCTGTCATCACACGCTATGAGATCGAGCCTGCCGTAGGGGTCAAGGGTAGTCAGA
>JBILHV010000259.1:0-3410 GCA_044350305.1 Burkholderiaceae bacterium | reverse complement strand
GATCGTCAATTTGGCGAAAGACCTCGCACGTGCACTGAGTTTGGTCAGTATCCGCGTGGTTGAAACCATTCCGGGCAAAAACTTAATGGGCTTTGAATTGCCCAACCCAAGACGGCAGATGGTCAAGCTCTCCGAGATCCTTGGATCGCAGGTCTATCACTCCAGTAGTTCAGTGGTCACGATGGCGCTAGGTAAGGATATCGCCGGTCACGCCGTGGTGGCGGATCTGGCGAAGATGCCGCACTTGCTGGTGGCCGGTACAACCGGATCCGGAAAGTCGGTCGGTATCAATGCGATGATTCTCTCGCTGTTGTACAAAGCTGACGCCACCCAGACGCGCTTAATTCTGATCGATCCAAAGATGCTCGAAATGAGTGTCTACGAAGGCATCCCTCATCTGCTTGCTCCGGTCGTGACAGATATGCGCCAAGCCGCAAACGCACTGAACTGGTGTGTGGGCGAGATGGAAAAACGTTACCGCCTCATGAGTAAATTAGGGGTGCGTAACTTAACGGGCTATAACAACAAGATACGTGACGCCATCAAGCGTGAAGAACCCATTCCGAATCCATTTTCGCTCACGCCCGATGCGCCTGAGCCACTCAAAGAGTTGCCCACGATTGTGGTGGTGATCGATGAGTTGGCTGACTTGATGATGGTGGTGGGTAAAAAGATTGAAGAGTTGATTGCGCGTCTGGCGCAGAAGGCGCGCGCAGCGGGCATCCATTTGATTTTGGCGACGCAGCGTCCGAGTGTGGATGTGATTACTGGACTGATCAAAGCAAACATTCCGACACGCATCGCTTTTCAGGTGTCGTCCAAAATTGATTCCCGCACGATTCTTGATCAAATGGGTGCAGAGGCCTTGCTTGGGCAGGGCGACATGCTTTACATGCCGCCTGGCACGGGACTGCCTGTGCGAGTGCACGGCGCATTTGTTTCCGACGAGGAAGTGCACCGCGTCGTTGAGTCATTGAAGGCGCAGGGTGAGCCGGATTACATCGATGGTTTGTTAGAGGGTGGAGTAGAGGGCGAGACGGGTGATGGGGTCAGCAGTGTCACGGGTTTTGCAAACGCTGAAGCCGACCCGATGTACGACCAGGCTGTTGAGATCGTCTTGAAAAATCGTCGTGCGTCGATTTCACTCGTGCAGAGACATCTGCGTATTGGCTACAACCGTGCGGCGCGCCTGCTTGAGCAGATGGAGAACTCGGGCTTGGTGTCGGCGATGCAGTCAAATGGCAACCGCGAAATTCTTGCCCCCAACACGGCGCATGAAGAATGATGATGTTCTGTCGCGCGCGGCGGTTGGTGCAATCGTTGGGTGCGATGCTCTTCGCGTGCTTATTCGGTTTGTCGTCCGCGACGCTCCATGCGCAGCCTGCTCCGGATCAGTTGCGTGGTTTTGTGCAAGCGGTTCAGTCGGCGACCGGTAACTTTTCGCAATTTACGGTGGGCCCGCAAGGCCAAACAAAGCCCGCACAAACAGGGCGATTTTCTTTCAAGCGGCCCGGGCAGTTTAATTGGGAAGTTCTCAAACCCTACGCGCAGCAAATCCTCTCTGACGGACAACAGATTTATCAGTTTGATCCTGATTTAAATCAAGTGAGTGTGCGCAAAGTGGATCAGGCAATTGGTGCGTCACCCGCGGCGATTTTGTTTGGATCTGGTGCGCTAGACCAGGCGTTTACGATGTCGGTCTTGCCAGACAAAGATGGCTTGGCCTGGATGCGCGCGGTGCCCCGCGCGGGCGATGCGGGATTTGTGCACGTTGAGATTGGTTTTCGGGACGGGCTCCCAGCGCACATTATTTTGCTAGATGCGTTTGGGCAGACTACGCACGTCAAACTTTCTGGCTTGGTGCGCAATCCCAGTCTTGCGTCCGATGCGTTCAAGTTTGTGCCGCCCCAAGGCGCTGACGTTGTGCGCATGCAATGACCGATTTATTTAAGTCCAAGCCCATTCCTCCACTGGCCGAGGCCTTGCGCCCCACAAGCTTAGAGCAGGTGGTGGGCCAAAGCCATTTGTTAGGCCCCGGAAAGCCCTTGCGCGTTGCGTTCGAGTCTGGTCGTCCGCACTCCATGATTTTGTGGGGTCCACCAGGTGTGGGCAAGACGACGCTCGCTCGCCTAACTGCTCAGGCCTTTGATTGCGCGTTCATTGCAATTTCGGCTGTATTTGCGGGAGTCAAAGATATCCGTGCAGCGATGGATGAAGCGCAAATGACGCTTGAGCAGTACCAACGGCGCACACTTTTGTTTGTGGATGAAATTCATCGCTTCAACAAAGCGCAGCAAGATGCCTTATTGCCCTTCGTGGAGTCTGGTCTTGTGACCTTCATCGGCGCGACCACCGAGAACCCTTCCTTTGAAGTCAATGCGGCGTTGTTGTCCCGTGCGCAGGTTTACGTGCTGCAGTCACTCAACGAAGATGAGTTGCGCGGACTGTTACTACGTGCCCAGCGCACTGTTTTGCAGGATCTTCAGTTTGAAGACGCGGCGCTCGACACCTTAATTGGCTATGCAGATGGCGATGCGCGTCGTTTTCTGAGTTTGTTAGAGCAAGCAAGTGTTGCCGCGCAGAATGCCGGGCAGAGCCTGGTGGATAGTCCTTTGGTTGAAAACGCCTTGAGCATGAATGCGAGGCGTTTCGATAAGGGGGGCGATAATTTCTACGACCAGATCTCTGCGTTGCATAAGTCTGTGCGCGGATCGAGTCCCGATGCTGCTTTGTATTGGCTGACCAGGATGCTTGATGGAGGAGCAGACCCAAAGTATTTGTCGAGACGAATCGTGCGCATGGCTTGGGAAGACATTGGCCTGGCTGATCCCCGGGCAATGCAGATTGCCAACGATGCGGCCTCGACCTTCGAACGACTTGGCTCACCCGAGGGTGAACTCGCCTTGGCGCAGGCAGTGCTGTATCTGGCCGTCGCACCTAAAAGTAATGCGGGCTATATGGCCTATAACCAGGCGGTTGCCTTTATCAAAGGCGACAGTTCGCGCACCGTACCGATTCATTTGCGCAATGCGCCGACCAAGCTGATGAAGGAGCTTGGGCATGGTCACGCCTATCGCTATGCGCATGACGAACCTGAGGCGTATGCCGCAGGGGAATCTTATCTGCCAGAGGGCATGCGTGAGCCTGGATGGTATGCCCCAACCCCGCGGGGGCTTGAAGGAAAAATTGCCGAAAAACTCGCCCATCTGCGTGAACTCGACGCGCAAGCGCGCAAAAAAGTAAAGGACTAAGGCAATGGAATCGTTTGATGCGCTCACGCTGGCACGTATCCAATTTGCGTTCACAGTTAGCTTTCACATCATCTTCCCGTCATTTTCAATTGGGCTGGCAAGTTACCTCGCGGTCCTTAATGGCTTGCACCTCGCGACGGGGCGAGCGGTCTACCTCAC
>JBILHV010000309.1:0-3031 GCA_044350305.1 Burkholderiaceae bacterium | reverse complement strand
ACAAACGGCCATATCTTGCTAGCCACTTCGCTCAGCTTCAGACCGCTAATCGCCATGCCCACAAATAAGCAATAGCCAATGGGCGGCGCCGCCATCCCAATCGCAACGTTGGTGACGATAATCGTGCCAAAGTGAATCGGATCAATCTGGAAGCTGTTGGCAATCGCAATCAACAAGGGGCCGAGTACCACCATGATGGCGATCTCATCCATCACCGCGGCGAGTAAGAAGAAGGCGATGTTCAAGACCAGCAACATGATCCATTTTTGTTCAATATTCGCCGAGAGCCAGGCTGCAAGCTTGGGCGCAAGCTGCTCTTGCGCAATAAGAATGCCGAACCCCGTCGAGAACATAATGATCGCCATGACGATCGAGGTAATTTTCAAAGAGCGCCAGACGATGGGGCCAATGTCGGCAATTTTTAGACGCTTCTCGATGAACATGCCCACCAGAATCGCATAGACGCAACTGACCACTGCAGCTTCCGTAGGCGTAAACACACCGCCATAAATTCCTCCGAGCACGATCGCAGGAGCCAAAAGTGCCCAGATGCCATCACGCAAGGCCGAACGTATCTCGCTCAGCGATGCACGCTTCTGCACAGGAATATTATTGCGACGGGCATGCAACCAACACACGACGGACAATCCGAATGCCATGATCAACCCAGGAATGATGCCGGCACTAAACAAGCGCGAAATAGATTGCTCGGCGATCACACCCCAAATCACAAACGCAATCGACGGCGGAATAAGCGGCGCCAGAATTCCAGCGCTCACAGCCAAAGCCGTCGCAAAGCCTTTGTCGTAACCGCGCGCTGCCATAGCGGGAATCATGATGGCTCCGATCGCTGCCGTGGTCGCTGGCGCAGAGCCAGAGATCGCGGCAAACACCGTGGCGGCGACAACTGTCACGTGGCCTAAGCCACCCGTCAGGTGGCGGACAAATACGTCGGCAACCTTCACCAGCCTTGCCGATAAACCACCAGCGGTCATAAGCTCGCCCGCCAACATAAAAAACGGGATTGCCAATAACGAAAACGATTGGGTACCAGCCACCATGCTCTGAGGCATCAACATGGGCTCAATCCCCGAGACCAACAGGGACACGGCGACAACGATCCCGATACCAAATGCGAACGGAACACCTAGCAACATCAGCACGCCAAATCCTGCAGACAACAACCAGGCGGTGCTACTCATTGAGAGACTCCGCATGAGGCAATAAGCGTTCAAAAGAAAATAGAGCCAACAGCACTCCAAAGACTGGTGCTAGCGCATAAAGCAACTCAATCGGAAAACCAATCGCGGCCGATGTGGCGCCTCGCGTCTCGATCATGTAGTTCCACCCTGAGATCGCAAGAAACAGGCCGAGGGCAAACAGCATCAATGAAACAACGCGCTCCAATATCCACTGGAGAGATGGCGGCAAGACATTAAGTAATAAATCCATCCGCGCATGCGTCATACGACGCACGCCGATGGCCGTCGCAATCACGACAACCCAGCCAAAACCGAGGAGTGCGAGCTCCTCGCTCCAGGACAGGGACACCCCAAATACATAACGCAAAAAGACCTGCGCCGCCAAGGCCGCAAGCATGAGCAGTACAACCAGTACTGCGACATACTTGAGAACCTTTTCTACGACATCACAAAAGCGGCGCATACAAACAATCCAGACTATTTAACTGCGTCAAGCGCTTGGTTCATCAACGTGTCGCCAACGGTCTTTCTGGCTTTTTCATAGATTGGCTGTACCGACTGACGGAAAGCAGCGACATCGCCCACGCTGTTGACCGTCATCCCTTTCTTTTGCAAACCAGTGAGCAAGTCCTTGACATCATTGCCAGCCGCTTTACGCTGTGCAGCGGTAGCCACTTTACCGGCCTCGATAACCGCAGCACGCTGCTCGGGTGTGAGCTTATCCATGGTGCGCTTGGACACGATGAGCTCAATCGCTGAGTAGGTGTGATTGGTCAAGGACAAGAACTTCGTGACTTCATACATCTTGCTGCTATCAATCACGGCAATCGGGATTTCAAGGCCATCAATCGTGCCTTGTTGCACGGCGGTGAAGGTCTCGCCCCACGCCATGGGAATGGCCGCGCCACCCAACGACGTAAACATGTCAATGAACAATGGGTTTTGCATCACACGGTACTTCACACCCTTGACGTCAGCGGGCGCTGTGACCGGTTTTTTATTATTGATCATCTGACGAAAGCCGCCTTCCATGTAACCCAGAACAATAATGTTCTTCTTGGCCAACATGGCGGACAACTCGCTACCGATCTTGCCATCCAGTGCCTTTTGCGCCTGGGCTTCGCTTGAGTACAAGAAAGGCAAGTCATTGATCTGGAAAGCAGGCTCAATCTGAGCGATCACAGCGTTCGTGATGATTGCCGCGTCAACCGTACCGAACCGTACGCCTTCCATCACTTGCTTTTCTTCGCCAAGCTGACGGTTTGGATACATCTGAACTTGCAGGGAGCCCTTGGAAATCCTCTCGACCGCTTCTTTAAAAGCACGCGCGCCGACTGAATATGGGTCAGTTGGACTATCGGGAGTCGTCCAGCCCAACTTCAACACGGTTTGGGCGCTTGCAATCGTTGGCATCGTAAATGCGCAGACAGCCGAAACCAAGGCCGAGAGCGCGAGCATGTTGCGTCGTTTCATTAGAAAGTCTCCATTATGGGTAAAAACTAAAAAGTATTAACGCGATTTCACACTAAATTTAGGAAAGTCGCAAAGCACTTCGGGATTATGCACAAGAATCTGCGCAGCGTCAGATATTGGGGTAAATGCCTACGCGACAGGCAGGATCACTAGGGCAAGCGTTTGCCGGTCGAGGCGTCAAAGCGGTGCGTACGGTCAGCGCGCGGCTTGATGTGCACCGTAGCGCCCACTACGGGGCACGCCTGGTCTTCATGGATGCGTACGATCAACGTGTCCTGATTCAGTTGGCAATACACCAAGCGCTCTGCACCTAACAACTCTACTGCGTAGACTTGTGCCTCCCAACCATCGCTTGA
>JBILHV010000308.1:0-3037 GCA_044350305.1 Burkholderiaceae bacterium | reverse complement strand
GAGGCTGTGCGTCATGCGTTCAGGGTTGCGAGCGGGCTCGATTCGATGGTGCTCGGTGAGCCCCAGATTTTGGGTCAAATGAAAGACGCTGTGCGCGCTGCAGAAGAAGCGGGTGCGTTGGGTACGTTATTGCATCAATTATTTCAGCGTACCTTTTCTGTCGCAAAGGAAGTGCGCTCCACCACGGCCATCGGTGCGCAGTCGGTGTCAATGGCCGCTGCGGCCGTCCGTTTGGCTGAGCGTGTGTTTGGCGATCTGGCGCAATGCAAGGTGTTATTCATCGGTGCGGGCGAAATGATCGAGTTGTGCGCAACCCACTTCGCAGCGCGACAGCCTGCCTCGATCGTTGTGGCAAATCGCACCCTTGAGCGCGCGGAAAATCTAGCGAATCGATTTTCAGCTGGGACCATGCGTTTGGCTGATCTGCCAGATCGGTTGGCGCAGTTTGATGTGGTGGTGTCCTGTACGGCCAGTACGTTGCCCTTGCTAGGCTTGGGAATGGTCGAGCGTGCGACACGTCAGCGCAAGCGCAAGCCGATGGTGATGGTGGATTTGGCAGTGCCTCGCGATATAGAACCTGAGGTGTCACAGCTAGATGATATCTATTTGTACTCTGTCGATGATTTAGGCGCAGTGGTGCAAAGTGGTACCGATGCGCGCCGTGCTGCGGTGGTTCAGGCAGAGTCAATCATCGATGCACGGGTGCGCAACTTTATGCACTGGATGCAGGTAAGAGCCAATGTGCCGGTCATCCGTGATTTACAGACGACGGCGCAATCGATTCAAATGCTCGAGCTCGAACGGGCCAGGCGTCTACTGGCCAAAGGTGAATCGCCCGAGGCTGTCCTAGAGCAATTAGCGCACGGACTGACCCAAAAGTACTTACACGGCACGATGACCGCGCTGAATCAAAGCGACGCCACGGAGCGCCAAGAATTGTTGCATTGGTTGCCTCGGTTGTTCCCCTCAGGTACGGATCGGCGTTAGCGACGCTGTTTTAGTCGTCCTCTCGCGTCCTGAGTCGCACCTGCGTGTGCGGGCCCTCTAAATAAAACTGTCAAACAATTACTATGAAACCTTCAATGCGCTCTCGCTTAGAGCATTTGTCCCGCAGATTGGTCGAGCTCGATGCCATGCTGGCAGAGCCCGATGCGGCCAACGACATGAATCAGTTTCGAAAATTATCGCGTGAGCGTTCGGAGCTTGAGCCCGTCGTCAAAGCGTTTGAGGCATTCGAGTCCGCCGAGTCGGATTTGGCTGGTGCGCGCGAAATGCTCGAAGATCCTGAAATGAAGGCGATGGCGCTAGACGAGATTGAAGATTGCAAAGCCCGTATCGAAAAGCTGGGTGATGCGTTGCAGTTGCAGCTCTTGCCGCGAGACCCTGACGAAGCTTATTCTTATAAATTCGGGCGGGTAGGGGTGGGGATGAGAGCGCATTGTTCTCCGGCGATCTGTTACGAATGTATACCCGTTACGCTGAACAGCAGGGTTGGAAAGTTGAGCTGATGTCTGAAAGCCCTTCAGAGCTCGGAGGCTACAAGGAAGTCATTGTCCGTCTTGATGGAGACGGCGCCTATGGACGGTTAAAGTTTGAGTCCGGGGCGCATCGTGTGCAACGCGTGCCCGCAACCGAGGCGCAGGGTCGGATTCACACTTCCGCGTGTACGGTGGCTGTGATGCCCGAGGCGGACGCCGCAACAGAAATTGTGATTAATCCGAGTGAGCTGCGTATCGATACATTTCGTGCGAGTGGTGCAGGTGGGCAACACATCAACAAAACGGATTCTGCCGTGCGCATTACACATTTGCCGACTGGGTTGGTAGTGGAGTGCCAGGACGACCGTTCGCAGCACCGAAACAAAGACAAGGCGATGCAAGTGTTAGCCGCGCGTTTGAAGGATAAAGTGCAACGAGAGCGTCACGACAAAGAGGCGGCAACCCGTAAAAGCTTAGTCGGTACCGGCGATCGATCTGAGCGCATACGCACCTATAACTTTCCGCAAGGTCGGCTGACTGATCATCGCATTAATCTCACGCTCTATAAGTTAGGTGCGATTATGGAAGGCGATCTGAGCGATGTAACGGGCGCCCTGATTGCCGAACACCAAGCCGAGCTTCTTGCTGCGCTGGGCGACGACGCATAATGCAAACGGCGCAGTCGCTCGCGCAAATATGTGGTCTGCCGAGGCTCGAATCGCGAATGTTGCTCGAGTACGTCTTACAGAAATCGCGCGAATGGTTGCTTGCGCATGACACGGATCCCATTACTCCAGAGCAGGCCGCATCGTTTTTGACGCTGGCCGCGCAAAGGCGCCAAGGAACCCCGATGGCATACCTGGTCGGCGTGCGCGAGTTCATGGGGCACCGGTTTGAGGTGTCTCCCGATGTATTGATTCCGCGACCTGAAACAGAGTTGCTCGTAGAGCTTGTGCTGAAATCGTGTCTCGGGTTGTCTCATCCAAGAGTGCTTGATTTAGGGACCGGTAGCGGTGCAGTGGCGATCAGCGTCGCACTTGCCAGACCGGATGCGATGGTGGTTGCCTCCGATCAAAGTGCGGCGGCGCTCACTGTGGCCCAACGCAATGCCCAAGCGCAAAGAGCTCGGGTTCAGTTTTGGCAAGGCAATTGGTATGAAGCCCTACCGTCGGAAGGGCAATTTGATGTGATCGTCTCAAACCCCCCGTATATTGCGGTCAGCGACCTGCACTTAACACAGGGCGATCTGCGGTTTGAGCCAAGACAAGCGCTTACCGAAGATGCCGATGGACTGAGCGCCTTGCGGATCATCGCTGCAGGAGCCACTGCCCACCTCGTCCCGGGAGGGTTTCTTTGGCTGGAGCACGGGTTCGAGCAGGGCGCGGAAGTGGCTGCTATGCTTGAAACCGCTGGATTTCAACAGGTGCAGACGTTTCCTGATTTGGCCGGCTTGCCTAGAGCCACCGGCGGAACGTTACGGAACTTATAATTGCTTTATCGTTCTACTTATTTCTTCATCTGTTTTCATTGTCATTTTCTAAACAAACTATTTTATTTTT
>JBILHV010000307.1:0-3038 GCA_044350305.1 Burkholderiaceae bacterium | reverse complement strand
CCACGCGCTCGCACTTCAACCTTTTTCACGGAGTCAGGCAGACGAAGCTCCGCAGGAATACGCACCGCCTGCGTGCGATTGTTGGTGAACACCGAGGTGATTGGCATTGGACAAGCATCTTTATTCATATTGGATATGGCATAAGTATATCCCAAGTACAAGAGATAAATAACTCTATGATGGATAAATTACAGACATTCAATTGATTCATGAACTCTCTCGGACCACACTACCGCGCGCTGGTTATCGGCGCCTCGGGGACAATCGGCGCTGCATTCGTGTCTGCGCTTCAAGCGGACAGTCATTGCGCACAGGTCACAGAATTGTCGCGCCGCACCACACCGCGCTTTACCCTGGAAGACGAGGCAAGCATCGCTGCCGCAGCGAGCGCCCTCAAGGACCAAGGCCCCTTTGCCCTCATCATCGATGCAACGGGCGCCCTGACGATTGACGGCGTGGGCCCTGAAAAGCATCTTGGGGCACTCGATGCACACAAACTCCTGCGCAGCTTTCAGGTCAACACGATCGGACCGGCATTACTTCTTAAGCATTTCTTACCGCTATTGCGCAGCGAGAGAGCGATCTTTGCCAAGCTGTCTGCAAGGGTCGGCAGCATTAGCGACAATCAAAAGGGTGGCTGGTATGGGTATCGGGCATCGAAGGCCGCGCTCAACATGATGCTGCAAACGGCGGGGATTGAGTTCGCGCGAAAAAACAAACAGGCGGTCATCGTGGCGCTTCAACCCGGGACCGTCGCCTCACCCTTGTCACAACCGTTTGCGTCTGCTTCGCACACGATCTCTGCAGCAGAGTCGGTATCAGGTCTACTCAAGAGCATCGACGCGTTGGAGCCACTAAGTGGTGCACACTTTGTCGACTACGCTGGACAACCGATTACGTGGTAGTTCGAGACCAAGCACTAACCGGTGAAGGCGTATTCCTGTAACTGCTCGAGCGTCACAAATTCCAGCGCGCGTGCGTGCGTGCACTCAAGTATCACGGCAGGCGCAACGCCCGCCGCAAGCGCCTCTTTCCAGCGCAGCGCACATAAGCACCAGCGATCACCGTCCTCTAAGCCCGCAAAACGGTACTCGGGTCGCGGCGTTGATAAGTCGTTACCGCGGCTGCGTGAAAACTCCAAAAACTCATCTGTCACCATGGCACACACGACATGACTACCGAGATCATGCATGTCCGTATGACAACAACCATCCCGAAAATACCCCGTCAGAGGGTCGTAGGAACAAGCAACTAACTCAGTCCCCAGCACATTACGCGCAACATCCGTCATTAAAGCCCCCACCTGATTTGAAGAGATTCTTCAGATAATATAGGCTGATTCCATCATTACGCTCACAGAAACCCTATGAAATCCGCACTCCTCGCTCTCGCGCTCCTCCTGGGTGTAGCAGGCCCGACTGTCGCGCAACCCTATCCAAACAAACCCATCAAGGTCATCGTTCCCTACCCTGCCGGTGGCAACGCGGACATCACGGTACGGGTCGTTTCAAAGAAGATGTCAGAGATACTTGGCGTTGCGGTCGTTGTTGAAAATCGCGGCGGAGCAAACGGCATGATTGGTACGGACATTGTGGCGAAATCTGCACCCGATGGCTACACCTTGATTGCTCCGGCAAGCGGCCCGATCGTGATCAATCCTGTTCTCTACAGCAAAGTACCTTATGACTCGATCAAGGATTTGCAACCGATCAGTCAACTGACGTCGTTTCAGTATGTTCTGATCGTGCCCGCTGCCTCGGCCATTAAAAGTATTCAGGAGCTCGTTGCGCAAGGCAAGGCCCAGCCCGGCAAACTGAGTTATGGCTCAACTGGCATTGGAGGCGGTGGCCACTTGGCTGGCGAAATGTTCGGATTGCTAAGCGGCGCGCAGTTCAACCATATTCCCTACAAAGGCAGCGCCCCCGCACTAGTCGATTTATTAGGTGGACAACTCTCCTTTACGTTCGACACCGTCTCGACTTCAACACCTCTCATTGCAGAAAAACGAGTACGCGCCTTTGCCGTGTCGGGTCCCACACGTGCGAGCTCGTTACCCGACGTCCCGACGATGGCAGAATTAGGATTCAAAGATTTTGATGTGACGCAATTTATCAGTCTGCTGGCGCCCGCCAGGACAGATCCCGCAATTGTCAAAAAACTACAAGAGGCGGTGGCCCTCGCGTTGAAAGATCCTGATGTCATTCAACACCTTCAAGTCAAAGGCGGTAATGACCTCGTGGGCAGCACACCAGAAGCCTTCGCGGCGTTGATTAAAAAAGAGCTCGCGATGTACGGTGCGCTGATCAAGAAAGCAAATATCAAGCAAGAGTGACGCACCTATCGCGCACCCAACCGGCTAAGGCTCAGGCATGATGTTTGCTTGTTACCTGAGTCATTATCACTGAAGGAACTGACATGATTCATCCACGTCGTCTTTTTGCATTACTCGGCCTTAGCCTCACGCTCGCGTGCTCGGCGTTCAATCCGGTGCAGGCGCAAGACGCTTACCCCAACAAACCAATCAAAGTTGTAGTGCCCTTCCCTGCGGGTGGCGCAACCGACATCCTGACGCGCGCGATCACTGAAAAACTCGCGCTGCGCATTGGTCAATCCGTGATCATTGAGAACCGGCCTGGCGCAGGCGCGAATATTGGTGCGGCAACGGTGGCCAAGGCGCCCCCTGATGGTTACACCATTCTGATGGGGTCGATTGGATCGCACTCAATCTCTGTGACCTATCACAAAGATCCAGGCTACAACTTCAAGAAAGACCTCATGCCGATTTCAAGTGCGGGGTCCTTGAGCAACATCGTGGTGATCGGCAATGACGTCCCAGCAAAGAATCTGCAAGAGTTGGTGGCGTACGCGAAAGCCAATCCAGGCAAGTTAACCTGTGGGTCCTCGGGTACAGGTGGCCTCATCCATTTGACGTGCGAGATGTTTAAGATCGCTGCGGGCATTGATGTTTTGCATGTGCCATACAAAGGCACTTCTCTGTTGATGCCCGACTTGATTTCAGGTCGTGTCACGATGGCACT
>JBILHV010000306.1:0-3039 GCA_044350305.1 Burkholderiaceae bacterium | reverse complement strand
ATAAGTGCTGGGCGCCAGTATTCGGGATTTGCGCGCGTGACAGCGGCTACTCGGGCGGCTTCCTGGAGCGCCAGGGTAATCAGATGTCGGATTTGATGCGCTTGCATAAGCTCTAAGCAGAGCCCGGTGAAAAACAGTACGACTAATAGTCCAAGTGTCGTTTCGATGAGTGTTGCGCCCCCCTGCGTCGCCCCCAATAGCTGATCGTTGTTTTGCATCGACAGTAGTATTTATCTTTATCGTTAATCTGTCGATTCGTGGAAGTTCGCATGCTGAGGCTCGGGTAAAATTAGATAACTTCTTTGAGGATAAGTAATGACTTCGCCCACTGCCACTTTCCCTTACATTTCCGGTACCCGTTTGTTGCACTCGCCTGGCCCGTCGAATGTGCCGAAAGCCGTGTTGGATGCGATGACGAATCAGCCGATGGATATGGGTGATCCGCGCGTAGATGCCTGTATTGATGCGTGCGAAGAAGGCTTGAAGGCATTGCTTAACGCGCCGTCCGCTGAAGTGTTCATGTATGCGGCAAATGGCCATGGTGTCTGGGAAGCCATGATCGTCAACTTGTTGGCGCCCGGACAAAAAGTTCTTATTCCCGGTACAGGTCACTTTTCAGATTCGTGGGCCTTGATGGCTGAGGCGATGGGTGCTGTGGTGTTGCGCACACCTTATCACGAGGGATATCCGATCGATCCGGTGGCCGTGCAAGACGCACTGCGTGCTGATACCAAACATGAAATCGTTGCCGTCTTTACTGTGCATACGGATACGGCCAGCAGTACGACAAGTGATGTGTTGGCACTGCGACAAGCCATGGACGCGACCAAGCACCCGGCCCTCTTTGTGGTGGATGTTGTAGCGTCTCTTGGTGTTGTGCCGTTTGAAATGGAAAAATGGGGTGTGAACGCTGTCATTGGCGCCTCGCAAAAAGGGCTGATGGTTCCTCCTGGCGTTGGATTTTGCGCTGCTGACGCAAAAGCGATGAAAGTGTGTGCGGCAAATCCTGCCCCACGTTTTTACTGGGACTGGTTGCGCCGTCGCAAAGGTCCTTCCTATAGCCGTTTTTGTGGCACCCCTCCTCAGAACTTATTATTCGGGATGCAGGCGTCGTTTGGATTGCTTGCTAAGGAAGGGGTCGCAAATGTCCATGCGCGTCATGCGCGTTTGGCAGGGGCTGTGCACGCGGCTGTACAGTCGTGGTCTGAAGCGGGCAATCTGCAGTTTCTGTCTCGTGTTCCAGAAGCGCGCGCTTTGTCGGTGACGGCGGTTCTCGTCAAACCCGGGATTGATCCTGAACTTATTCGCAAAACAGCACGCGACAAGTTCCAGGTAATGATTGCTGGCGGGCTCGGGCCGTTTGCTGGGCGTGTGTTTCGTATCGGTCACCTCGGTGACCTGAACTCAGCCATGATCCTCGGCTGCTTGTCTGGCGTTGAGGCAGCAATGCAAACCATCGGGATTGACGTGGGTGAACGCGGAGTTCGTAGCGCAGTGGAGTACCTCGCACGTACGCCGGAATAATAGGTGTGTTAGTCAATAGACTACTCGCTGCTACTTTCTTAAGTTTGATTGCATTTTGCGCCCAGGCTCAGTCAGATCTTATTCGTGAGCGTGGGATCTACATTGATGAAACACGATCGCTCGGCGTGCAGGATGCGATTGCTAAAGAGTTCGAACCATACAATGGGGTGCTCAAGCGTTCGTTGACACCGAGCATTCGGTGGATTCGCTTAAAAATCGACACGAGCACTACGCCCGAGCAGTTCGCAACGTTAGTCCTGGGGCCTCACTACATCGCTGAGATTGCCTTGTATGAGCGACAGAACGGAGAATGGTCACGGCGAGTGGTTGGTGATCGCTATCCCGCTGAACAAGTGGGCTGTCCGTTTGGGCAATATTGTTTTCCCGTGGCGCTTGGCCAACAAGAAAATAATGAGCTCTATTTGCGGGTTGAAACGATCAATGGCTACTACCTGACCGCGAAACTACTCGATCGCCTTGCCCTGAATCAAGAGAATACAGATCAGGCGTTGAGCGTAGGGTTAGAGTGCGGTGTGTTGCTCGCGCTAATCGTCATGTCGGTATTGTTATACTTGAGTGGTGGCGGCTCTCTTGCCAGCTATTTTTTGATGACGCAGATTGCTGCGTTATTGCTGACCTTCTCTGCACTAGGTATTTACGCCAAATACCTCACCCCAGAGACTGCATGGCTAGATAATTTTATTTTCAATACGACGTACATCGCCCGCCTTTTTTTCTCGGTCCTACTGTCCGTCGCGTTTCTAAAAAACTTAACTATACCGAAATGGTATTCCAAGCTAGTGGTGGCTGTGTTCGTGGTGTTTGTGGCCCAATTGTGCCGGTTGCTCTTTGAGCCGGTCTCTCTTTATGGTTTGGCTTTTAACTTCATTTTCGTCACGTTCTGGCCAGTTGTGTGGTTGGTGGCACTATGCCAATCGAGTATAAAAATGGTACGTCATCGTGTGTTGATGCTGTCTTTGGCCACCCTGATGATTTTCATGCTTTGGGCTGACATGATGCCTGCGCTGGGTTTGACTCAGGTTGATCGCATGATCGTTCCAGGGAACTTCGGTGGTTTGTTAGTCTCTATCTTTATGTCGATTTTGGTGGCAAGTGAAATACGCGTCCGTCACTTGAATAACCAAGAAGCCCTGACTAATCTGGCGCAGACGCAAGCGCGTAATGAGCTTGCGCATCAGCAAGTGAAAGAGCGCAGCATGATGGTCGATATGTTGACGCATGAGCTTAAAAACCCGCTCGCCGCGATCCGAATGGCTGCTGGGTCGCTTAAGACGAGCCTGTTAAAACTGCCTCAAGTACAGACTTTCGAAGCGAATGAACGTATCGGCAGCATGATTCAAGCGATTCACAGTATGGATACAGTGATTGAGCGCTGCGTCCAAGTCGATTCCCTTGATCAGAAAAAAATAACGCCCAAACCCCAAGAGCTGAACATGGGTGATGTTTTGCAGGATGTCGTGCGCCAAGCAATAAATGCCTCCCGAATCAAACTCG
>JBILHV010000037.1:0-9381 GCA_044350305.1 Burkholderiaceae bacterium | reverse complement strand
TCGGGGTTCAGGCCGATGCCTACATCGCCAATGAAGCAAGGGCCGGTAGCAGGAAAGAGCATCTGTCGACGGAACGATACCGCGACCGGAAGCTTGAAGCGCTCGGCAAATTCGACAAATTGTTTGACAGCTGTTGCATTCCAGCGAGCACCCCCGAGGATGGCAACGGGTGCTTTGGCTTGTGACAAGCGCTTGGCGAGATCCGCCATTTGACCGATGGAAGGTGCGGAGTCGATCGCTTCATAGTGCGGCGCATCTGGCACCGTCGCTAGTTCGACCAGCATGTCTTCAGGCAGGGCGATCACGACGGGACCCGGGCGCCCTGAGGTGGCAACATGAAACGCGCGTGAGAGGATCTCTGGGATGCGAGCCGGATCGTCGATTTCGGTGGCCCATTTAGCCGCTTGTCCGAACACGGCGCGGTAATCCATTTCTTGGAAGGCTTCGCGCTCGCGCATGCCGCGTTCGATCTGCCCGACAAACACAATCACGGGTGTGGAGTCTTGTTTGGCAATATGAATGCCAGCCAGGGCATTCGAGGCGCCGGGCCCCCGCGTGACCATGCAGATGCCAGGTTGACCGGTCAGTTTGCCATGCGCGTCAGCCATCATGGCGGCACCGCCTTCCTGACGACAAACCGTGACGTCGATATTGACGTCAACGAGTGCGTCGAGCACGGCTAAAAAGCTTTCGCCCGGCACGCAAAACACATGCTTGACACCATGGCTGACCAGTTGACCAACAAGAATTTGACCGCCGGTGCGTGGTTTTTTTGCTGAAGGGGCTTGATTCATTATTTTTTAGTCATTTATTTTGAAAGGAATGAGCTTAATCATATCTTGTTGCAGAGGTGTTTTGCGCGGCAAACCCAATTAAATTGAAGCGCCCAGCCATTCGCATAGGTCGCCATCTGCCAGCAAGGGGTCGGCAATCGGATCTCTGGCGGCGAGGCGGTGTTGCAGCACTAAATCAGCCAGTCTTGCCCGGATGGGCATGGCAGCGTGCTTGGCTTCCCAACGCATCCCCGCCATCGTCACGATATGGTAGAGCGCGCTAGCCGTTTGTCGGGCTTGCTCGGAAGTGTTTGAGGCACTTGCGCTCTCGGCAAACGCAAAGGCACGCTCAATGCGCTCCGCTTGCAGCGCCGCCAACGCGGGTGAAACCGGCGTACCGTCTGCAAGCAGTGCTTCCACATGCGCACGCAGCGCAGGGAGGGCGTCCTCGCGTTGAATCGCGCGCAAGACATCGAGGGCAACGATATTGCTTGTCCCCTCCCAGATGGAACCTAGGTGTGCGTCGCGCAGCACGCGTGGGTCGCTCCACTCTTCGATATAACCACAGCCTCCGCGCACTTCCATCGCGTCACCGGCGACCTTGCGGGCATCTCGACAAGCACGAAACTTGATTAGGGGCGTCATGATTCGCATCAAAGGGCGCTTGCTTGGATCTTCGTCTGCCGCAGCCAGTGCTTGTGCCGTTTGATACACCATCGTTCTAGCCTGTTCGGTCGCCATCGCCATTTTGCTTAACTGACGCTGCATCAGAGGCATGTCGATTAGGCGTTTGCCAAAGGCATGACGATTTTTTGCGACATACAAGGCCTCTGTTAATGCCCGACGCATCAAGCCCGCCGCGCGTACTCCGTTGGAGAGGCGCGAGTTATTAATCATATCGGCCATCTGTTTGAAACCCATGCCGCGTTCGCCCACGAGCCAGGCAAATGCCCCTTCAAGGCGAATCTCGCCACTCGCCATCGAGCGGGTGCCGAGCTTATCTTTAAGCCGCAGAATACGGTAATTGTTTGGGGTGCCGTCGGGACGCGTGCGCGGCAGCAGAAAGAGCGAGACGCCGCGTAACCCATCGACTGACTCAGAGCGCGCCAACACCATCGCGAAGCCAGCATCGGGATTGGAACAGAACCATTTGTCTCCAGTGAGCAACCAGTCGCCGGCGGCGTTCTGCTGCGCTTGCGTGGCGGTGGCGCTAACGTCAGAGCCGGCACCTTGCTCTGTCATGAACATGGCACCTTGGTGCAAGGCGTCAAAGTCCTGTGTGGTGACCATGGGCAACACTTGTTCGACAAGCTTTGGATCACCGAATTTTCGTAAGGTGCGCGCCAAGGAGTCGGTCATGCTAACGGGGCAGCACAGGCCGAATTCCGCTTGAACAAATAAATAGGTCAACGCATATTTTGCAGCCGGTGGCATCGGAGTGGGCCACCCCAGAACGCCCCCGCGATGGGATAGAGCAGCCAGTCCGAATTCGCTATAGGCGAAACGCTCTAGCTCGACGTAGGCTGGGTGCTTGTTGACGTGCGACACATCAATGCCCGCGCGGCTACGTACGGATAATGTCGGTGGGTGCTTATCGGCCACGCCCGCTAAGTCATCAAGCAGGGAGCCCGCGAGTGCGCCAAGCCGAGTTAGGTGTGGCAACAAATGCTGGTGTAGTGCCTTCGGGAGATAGCAAGCGAGGAGGTCCTTGCCCGCGTCCGCTTCAAAAAGGTTGATACCGTGTGCGTCCGGAACGGGATGGGACATGCTGTCTCCGAAAGTGAACTTAAACGTGAAGTTGTGCGAGCGTTTCTTGAGCGATGGCTAGACTGGAGGTCAATCCAGGGGACTCGATGCCGAACAAATTAACCAGTCCGGGCACGCCATGTGTTGCCGGCCCAACGATCATGAAGTCTGCAGCGGGTTCGTGTGGCCCGGAAACTTTTGGTCTGATGCCGGTGTAGCCAGGGGACAGGCTCGCATCAGGCATTCCAGGCCAGTAGGTGCGCACGGCTTCGTAAAAATCAGCGCAGCGATTGGCATCGATGTCGTAGTCGACCTTGTCAATCCATTCGGTGTCTGGACCGAATTTGGCTTGGCCACCGAGATCAAGGGTCAGGTGCACGCCTAGTCCAGCGTGGTGGGGCGTCGGATAAATCAAGCGGGTAAATGGCGCTTTGCCTTGCAGCGTGAAATAGCTACCTTTGCACAAGTATTCGGTCGGAATGGATGCTGCGGGAATGCCGCGAATGGTACGCGCCAGTGTCGGCGCATGGAGTCCCGATGCATTGATCAGCACATTGCAGCTCAATTGCATCGCATCTGAACCACCAAACTGTAGAGTGAATCCACCTTCCCGACGCACTTCGCCCGATAACAAGGGCGTGTGAAAAACGCACTGTGCACCAGCGTTTTCGGCATCACCTTGATAGGCAAGCATCAAGCCATGACTATCAATGATGCCTGTGGAGGGAGAGTGCAGGGCGGCTGTGCAAAACAATGCGGGCTCGAGCACCTGCGCTTGGGCCGCGCTAAGCAACTCCATGTCGTCTACACCGTTGATGCGTGCCTTGCACAAGATATCATCAAGTTTGACGATTTCATCTTGGCTGGTCGCGACGATGAGTTTGCCGATACGCTTGTGAGCAACGCCTTTTTCTGCGCAGTAAGCGTAAAGCATTTTTCTGCCTTCTACGCAGAGCTTTGCTTTCAAACTGCCGGCAGGGTAATAGATGCCCGCGTGTATGACTTCAGAGTTTCTTGCGCTCGTGCCGGTACCGATCCCTTCGGCAGCCTCGACCACCATGACTTCACGTCCTGAGAGAGCAAGTGCGCGCGCAATCGCGAGTCCGACAACGCCAGCACCAACAACGATGCAATCAATATCCGTACTCATGTTGTTTAACGTTTGGTGTCAGCAGGTGAGGGAGTCAGGTCGTAGCCGCCAGCGTGATAGATCAAGGGAAGACTATCGTTGCGTGCGCAGTGTTCGACTTCGCCAACAAAAATAAAGTGATCACCTTCTTCGTAGCGACTACGATTCGTGCATTCAAACCAGGCCGAACAGTTTGCTTGAAGACGAGGCGAGCCGTTCGGTGCAGTCGTTAAGGCCACGCCCTCGAAGCGCTCGGCTGCGGTGCCCTTTGAAAATCGTTGAGCAAACATCATTTGATCGGATGCCAACACTTGAATGACATAACGATCACATTGTTGAATGGCTGCAAGCGAGGAGGAGTTACGCGAGAGACTCCAAACGACTAAAGGCGGATCGAGCGAGACCGAATTGAACGAGCTCACCGTCAAACCAACGGGCGGTTGGCCCGGCAAAGATGCCGTGATGACCGTTACGCCGGTGGGGAATCGGCCAAGCGCAGATTTAAAAAAGTTGGAATCAAAGTCCGGTGATGAGGCATGCATATTAGGGAGAGATCCGTCCAAGTGTCCAGCCGTTGGCGCTTGAGGGCACGTATGTGAGACGATCATGCAGACGTGATGGGCGACCTTGCCAGAATTCAAAGTATTCGGGGTTGAGGCGATAACCGCCCCAGTGTGGTGGGCGTGGTGGTGTGTCACCGAACTTGGCTGTCATGGCTTGTTGACGGGCCTCTAGTTCAGCGATCGTGGTGGGTTGGCTTTGCGCGGAGGTCCAGGCACCAATGCGTGAGCCAAGCGGACGACTGTGAAAGTATTCATCAGATTCGCTTGCAGAGACTTTCTCAATTAAGCCCTCGATTCGGACGGTGCGCTCGAGAGGCTGCCAAAAAAACAAAAGAGATGCCCAAGGCTGCACGAGCAAGTCACGCCCCTTACGAGATTCATAATTTGTGTAGAAAACAAAGCCGTTCTCATCGTAGCCCTTGAGCAATACGATACGTGCCGAGGGCCTGCCCTGTGCGTCGGCGGTCGCCAGTGTCATGGCGGTGGGCTCGGGCACTTTATCTTCGAGTGCGCGATCAAACCACTGTCCAAATTGCTCGTAGGGTGAACTTTTAGCGTCTTTTTCTAGCAGGGTGTGCTTATCGTAACTCTGGCGAATATCTGCGATCGACATGATGGTGCTCCGTAGCGGCTAGGTCTACCGCACTACCTGTGCGACGGTACCGGAGCCTCAGACTCAAGTGTACCGTGCGGAGCAGGGCCTTACCCTGCGGGGCCACCGGATTTTAGGGATTCGTGCCCTCAGGACCGGGACGGCAATTGCCGAAGGCATCGTACGAGTTCCATCAGTCGCGGGTCGTGTATGCCAGCGGAGTCTAGAGCGTCTGCTGTCTGCGTGACATACTCGAGACAGGTCCCATACGTGCCTCGGGCGCGGAGGATAATTTCGATCAAAGCGTCCTGAGGTGGTTCGTTGACATAGGCGGGGCCCGCTTGGTTGATCACAAAAGCCAACCCCCGTACGGGTCCGTCGGGTGTCATGCAATCTAGCCAAGTCGGGTGGTAGGCCCCCGTGCCCATTTCTCTTTTCCACACGGAGGAAAAGGTTGATCGTACATGTTCGGCCGCCACCCGGAAAACCATCCCCTGACAGGTTCCACTTTGCTCAAGCCCAAAGACGAGCCCCGGCACTTCGGGGGTTCCACGATTAATGCGTGACCATAGACAAAGCGCGCGATGGAAGCCTTGAATATGCGCGGGGCGTTTTTCGGTAAAGTCGAACTCTGGTCGCCATATCAATGAACCATAACCAAAAATCCAGACGTCTCGGCCTGGGGCCCAGTTCTGCAGCGTGGTCTCGATGGATTCAGCCATTTTTTCTTCAGACCAACGCACGAAGGCGTTCACTGCAGGCGGCGTAGGTAGATCGGCAAATCGCGTCATGGCCTTAACTTAATTAAGTTCGATCTTGAGGGGGTGTGGGCGCATCTGCATCTGGAGCGCTAGTTTTTTCGTGCTTTTCAGCATCGTCGGTGAACCAGCGGACCGCGCCTAGTCCGACCGCGGTTAGCCAGAAGAGTGGCATCACCCCCATAAAGGTTCCGAGTGCCCCAAAGGCCAGAGGAAGCGCCACCTGGCAGCCGTTAACCAGCGCCATGCGCAAGCCAAAGGCTTCCCCCGCTCTGCCGCTTGGCGCATGCTGTTGCAACAGAGCGAGAATGCTTGACTGTGTTGAACCCAAGCCAAGCCCCAACAAGAACGAAAGCGACATAAGAATCCAAACTTGCTCAAAGAAGGGGTAAAGCAAAAAATTCAGGCCCGTAACCACTAGTGCAAAATTAATCAGTTGCCAGGGTCGAATGCGATGCAGTATCCAAGGGAGTGCCAGCCGTATCACGATGGTTGCCGCGGCAAAGGAGGCCAGGATCAAGCCGATGGTTGTGGGCGATAACCCGACATGGACCCCAAAAATTGGTACGACAAAGGTGTGGGTATCCCAGGCTGCTGAAAGCAACATGTTGGCGATAAAGACTTTCCGAAGCGATGGGCTACTAAATAAATCATTGACGCTTTGCTTGTGTGTCACAGGCGCCGACTTGACGTGTGACGCCTTGAGATAGCCCCGCATGCTCAGCAACCCAATGAGGCCGGCCAGCGGCGCGACGGCGAGCAAGGCAAAAACGGAGCGATAGCCCAGGTAGTCGATTGATACGCCAGCGACGAGAGGTCCGACGAGCCCGGAGGTCGCCATCGACAAAGACAGCCAAGAGAAGTTGCGCAGGCGCTCCTCGCCCGTGCTGAGGCCCATTTGTCGTTGGGCTGCGATC
The DNA here is from genome assembly GCA_044350305.1 of Burkholderiaceae bacterium. GTDB lineage: Bacteria > Pseudomonadota > Gammaproteobacteria > Burkholderiales > Burkholderiaceae_B > Zwartia. Next base: position 2,903 of record JBILHV010000037.1, on the reverse strand, counting down.
TGCAGGGTCATATGCCCGACGCCAACAAGCGTCGCTGCGATGATGAGGCCTGTCAGACTTTGCCAAACGACAGGCAGAGACGTCCCGATCACCACGAAAATGATGCTCGCCCGCATGGGTTTCCAGGGGCCGATATCATCGATGAGTCGGCCTGCTTGGATAGAGAACAGCATCGGCAGCAAGGCAAAGACAGCGATCAGGATGCCGACTTCGAGGGTGCCTTGGCCTAATTGCAGTGCTGTGAGCGATACAGCGACGCGTCCCCCGGAAATCGCGATGTGGGACAGCATGACCAAAAGGCATAGCATCAACGGACCGGTAAAGTTTGGCGGTCCGTTAGCGAAGGAAGGATTGGGGGGCGGGGTGCTCACGATGTTAGGGCTAAATTGTGTTCCTCTCTAGGCCTGTTGTCGAGCAAAGACGACGGTTTTTTTCCGGAACATGCAAAAATGCATCATTCAGTGTCTTTTTTACCGAGCGCCCATGCCTGCGTCTGAAACTGAAACCGCGTCTGTCACCTCTGCCGATGTTGAGCGTCGGTTCGGTGGGTTATCGCGGTTGTATGGCCCGCAAGCACTCGAGCATCTAGGGCGGGCGCATGTGGCGGTGGTTGGAGTGGGAGGCGTTGGGTCCTGGGCTGCTGAGGCACTGGCACGCAACGGCGTGGGCGCCCTCACGGTGATCGACCTCGATCACATCGCCGCGTCGAATGTGAATCGTCAGGTCCATGCATTGACCCAGACCCTTGGGCAGTCCAAGGTGCAAGCGATGTCAGAGCGTATCTTGGCGATCAACCCGCTGTGCAGAGTTTCGGCGATCGACGATTTTCTGACGCCTGAGAATGTCGCGTCCTGTTTGCCGACCGGTATCCATGCGGTCATTGATTGCACGGATCAGATGGCCGCCAAAGTAGCGATGGTGCTCCATGCAAGAGCCTGCAAGATTCCCTTAATTGTGTGTGGCGGTGCGGGGGGCAAAACGGACTCCCTGGCCTTACGTGCAGGAGACTTGGTCGAGGCCACGCATGATGCCTTGTTGGCGCGCTTGCGCAACGTCTTGCGACGTAGTCACGGCTACCCTCGGGCGGTGGATGAGCAAGGCAAGCCTCGCAAGCGTGTCGCTAAACTGGGGGTTCGGGTACTTTGGGTGGATCAGCCCACGATTTTGCCTGCTGCATGGCAACAAAACGACCCCTTGCAAGGACTGTCTTGCGCCGGCTATGGGTCTAGCGTTAATGTCACAGCTTCTATGGGGTTTGCAGCGGCTAATCAAGTCGTCCAGTTGCTGTTGGCCAGCCATCTTAAGAACTGAGTATTCACACGGCAGCATCTCATGAGTCAAGATTCCGCATTATCCAAAATCCTATCCCTCGCAGACTTTGAACGAGAGGCTGAGAAGCGTTTGCCCAGACCGATTTTTGGGTATGTTGCGGGTGCATGTGAAGACGGTCAGTCATTGCGGGCGAATCGCGATGTCTTTGCAGAGTATGAACTTCTCACGCGTATTCTTGTTGACATCTCGAAGCGGAGTCATCAAGTGGAGGTGTTTGGCAAGACGTACAACGCGCCCTTCGGGTTGGCTCCGATGGGTATTACGGGAATGTCGGCCTATCGCGGAGATGTTGTGTTGGCCGAAGCGGCGGCACGCGCGAATGTTCCCATGATCATGAGTGGCTCTTCGTTGATACGCATGGAAGAGTTGGTCGAACGCGCCCCGGATGCGTGGTTCCAGGCTTACTTGCCCGGGAAGACCGAACAAATCGCGCCCTTGATCGATCGCGTGGCCGCGGCGGGCTTCAAAACATTAGTGATTACTGTGGATACGCCGTCTTCGGCGAATCGTGAAAACAATGTGCGTTCAGGCTTCTCTACACCCCTCAGGCCGAGCGTACGCTTGGCGTGGCAGGGTATTACGCATCCGCGCTGGTTATTTGGTACGTTTTTGAAAACGCTTATGCGTCACGGCATGCCGCATTTTGAGAACTCCTTTGCTACCCGCGGTGCGCCGATTATGTCGGCAAACGTCATGCGAGATTTTTCTTCGCGTGGTCACCTACACTGGGACCATGTGCGTGCCATTCGTGCGCAGTGGAAGGGGCCGATGGTCATTAAAGGAATCCTGCACCCGGCCGATGCGGCACTGTGCAAACAGTACGGCATGGATGGCGTGATTGTGTCCAACCACGGTGCTCGGCAGTTAGATGGCGCTGTCGCACCGCTCAGAGTGCTGCCTCAGATTCTGGATGCCTTCAAAGACGGTCCTGTGATGTTGGATAGTGGTGTGCGTCGTGGCAGTGATATCGTCAAGGCGATTGCCTTGGGTGCACGTTGCGTATTTTTGGGGCGGCCCTTTAACTATGCGGCTGCAGTGGGTGGTCCTGCAGGTGTGGATCACGCAATTTCGTTGTTAGAGCAGGAAGTCTCGCGCAACATGGCCATGATGGGTGTCAATACGCTTAAAGAGTTGACGCCTGAATTTTTAGTACACGTCGGTCGTAAAGATTAAACCTCATTCTCTTTTTTACATTTTATGTGGAGTCACTATGTCTAACCTCGGATTTTCAATCAACACCCACAAACACACTGTCAGCAACGCAACATTGAAGAAGTTTGCCAAGCTTGCCGTCGCTAACATTAGTGACGTGATGAGCCGTACAAACGGCACGGTTGATCTGCGCCCGTTTCACAAGGGTGGTCGAATTCTAGGCCGTGCCTTCACAGTCAAAACTGCGCCTGGCGATAACTTAATGGTGCACAAAGCGATTGATATGGCCGCGCCTGGCGATGTGATCGTAGTGGATGCGGGCGGTCTGCAACGCAATGCGATCATTGGCGAGATCATGTCCACACTGGCTGCGAGCAAAAAAATTGCTGGCTTTGTGATTGACGGCCCAATCCGCGACG
>JBILHV010000305.1:0-3064 GCA_044350305.1 Burkholderiaceae bacterium | reverse complement strand
AGGTCGGTCAGCTCGGCAGAGCAACGCATGGGGAATAATGCCGATTTCGCGAAGTTTTTGTACCGAGTGCTGTGTTGGCTTGGTCTTGAGTTCACCGGCCGAGGCAATAAAGGGCACCAGCGTGAGGTGAATAAACGCCGCATTGTTACGCCCGAGTCGCAGGCTCATCTGACGTGCGGCCTCGAGGAATGGCAGTGACTCGATATCGCCTACCGTGCCACCGATTTCAACAATCGCCACATCGGTTGCACCATCCCAAGACTGATCAGCACCACGGGTAATGAACTCTTGTATTTCGTTGGTGATGTGGGGAATGACCTGAACGGTTTTACCTAAGTATTCGCCGCGACGCTCTTTGCGTAGGACCGATTCATAAATTTGACCTGTCGTGAAGTTATTCACTTTACGCATCTTGGACGAGATAAAGCGCTCGTAGTGGCCAAGGTCAAGATCGGTTTCAGCGCCGTCTTCGGTGACGAACACTTCACCATGCTGAAACGGGCTCATGGTGCCCGGATCGACGTTAATGTAGGGATCAAGTTTGAGCAGGGTGACCTGCAGGCCACGCGATTCAAGGATGGCGGCCAAAGACGCGGCGGCAATGCCCTTACCTAGCGAGGACACCACACCACCTGTGACAAATACGAATTTGGTCATGTGATTAACGCCCAGTTTAATGGGGCGCATGCGGGAAATTTGGATTATACCCGCCCAAAGGCTGTGTGCGCTGCAACAACCAATTCAGGGCGACGCCGGTGACGCGGGGGGCCAGTCGCCCGCGGACTTCGGCGTGATACGCGTCGAGCCAGGCCACCTCGTCGGGCCGCATTTGGGTCAAATCAATACAACGGGTATCGATCGGACAGAGAGTCAGTGTCTCAAACCCCAAAAACTCCCCAAACTCAGACGTACCCGCAGCCTGGTTACAGACTAAGTTTTCGATACGAATCCCCCAACGCCCTGGGCGATACAGGCCAGGTTCATTAGAGGTGATCATGCCGGGCTGCATGGCTGTGTGCGCGGCAGGCGCCGCACGATAGGAAATGACTTGGGGACCTTCGTGCACGTTCAGGTAATAGCCCACTCCGTGCCCCGTCCCGTGGCCGTACTCAACCAGCCGCTCCCAGAGCGGGGCCCGCGCAACCGCATCGAGCATCGGCGAGGCCACGCCACGCGGAAAACGCAGGCGCGACAAGGCAATCATGGCTCTCAGGACAGCGGTGTAATCTGACTTTTGCTCTGGGCTCACTTGGCCAACTGGCACAACCCGGGTGATATCGGTTGTACCCCCTAAGTATTGACCGCCTGAGTCAATGAGCAACAGCCCATTGCCTTGAATGCGGGCATAAGACTGTGGGGTCGCATGGTAGTGCGGCATGGCCCCATTCGCATTAAAGGCGGCGATCGTGCCAAAACTTCGCGACACAAAGCCTGCTTGTTGGGCTCTCAAGTCAGTCAAGCGCTCATCGACCATTAACTCATTGAGCACGGCATCGTCGGCACGATCAATGGCTTGTTCGAGCCATGCAAAAAACGCACATAAGGCAGCGCCATCTTGCTCCATCACACGGCGCACATGCTGCAGTTCATGTTCGGTCTTTTGTGACTTGAAGAATGTGCTTGGATTGATCGAACGCACCGTGTTTGCGACGATGCGATCAATCAACGCGCAGGTCGTGCGCGCCGGATCAAACAGCACCGTGTCTTGAGGCGGCAGTTTGGCCAACTCACTGGCTGCTGAATCGTAAGGGCGTACCTCGATACCGTCTGCAGCAAGCGTGCGCGCTAAAGCCGAGTCCACTTTGCCCGGCAAAACGAACAGGGTCACACCATTCATGCTGATGAGCACATGCGCCATAAAAACCGGATTAAACGACACATCGCTGCCGCGCAGATTTAGCAGCCAAGCAATATCGTCAAGGGTGGAAAGGACATGCCATTGCGCGCCTTTCTCTTGCATGACCGTACGGACACGAGCAAGCTTTTCACTGCGCGATTGACCAGCGATCTCAATAGGTAAATCACGAATCGGCGCACTTGGTAAGGCAGGCCTTGCCGTCCAGCACTGGCCAGCCAAGTCTAGATCGATCACCAGCTTGATCTGACGTGGCGCGAAGGCTGCCAACAGTGTCTCGCGTGCCATGAGACCAAGCGCTCTGCCATCAACGGCCACGACCGCGCCTTGAGGCAGTTGCTCTGCGAGCCACTGTGTGTGAGCCGGATCCGTCGCGACACCGATCTTCATGAGGGTGACGGGCGAGCCGACCAACTCTGCTTCGGCCTGCACCCAATAACGACTGTCAACCCACAGCCCGGCAAAGGTGTCCGTCACAACCACCGCGCCCACCGACCCCGTAAAACCTGTCAGCCAAGGTCGCAGTTGCCAGTAGTCGGGAAGATATTCAGATAAATGGGGGTCAGCAGAGGGGATGAGGCAAGCCTGCACCCCCGCGACCCGCATGGCGGTTCTTAGCGCGGCAAGGGGACCGACAGTGATGTCATTCATGTTTCTTACTTTGAGAATTTCGCACGCAAGAACGCAATAATGCCTGGCAAAATTGAGAGGAAAATAATGAACAAAATGACCAACGTCAGATTGTCTCGAACAAAGGGCAGATTTCCGAACCAATAACCTGCAACGGTCAGTGAGACGACCCAGATGATGGCGCCCGTCACATTAAAAAACACAAATTTTTTCGGATCGTACTTCGCAAAGCCTGCTACAAAAGGAGCCATCGTGCGTGCAAAAGGAATAAACCGCGCAATGATCACCGTTTGTCCACCATAGCGGTCATAGAACCCTTGCGTGTACGCCAAATGCTTGGGATTGACTAAATTGGTTCGCGTAATCAGGGCGGCCCCAAACCATCGGCCTACGGCGTAATTCACCGCATCACCGACGATTGCTGCCGACGTCAGCAGCGCAATGAGCAAATAAATATCCATCTTTCCCATTGCGCAAATTGCACCAGCGACAAACAACAAGGAGTCACCCGGCAAAAATGGCATGAACACCCCACCGGTTTCAGCAAAGATGATTGCGACCAACAAAACATAAATCCAA
>JBILHV010000304.1:0-3067 GCA_044350305.1 Burkholderiaceae bacterium | reverse complement strand
ACTTTTTCCGGATCCATGGTCACCATTGCGCCTTGAATCGCTAACCGACGCACGGCATTACCCACACCACTTTCGCCAAGCTGCCGATAGCGGCGTAAGTGTCGCAAAACGGCATACACCACTTCAGCCACTTCTGCGCGATCTCGAATCCCAAGCTTGGGATGCGCACGAAACCAGTGCGACACCACAGAATCAGCCGCGAAACGCCAAGTCAGCACCTCGTCCAACACCTGACGAATCTGGTCTAAGCGCGTCGTCATGACCGGCGCACGCGGCTTGGGGACGTAGGTGGAGACCGGCTTCTCGAGTGCTGGCCCTGCCTCACCTGCGTGGCTACCGAAACCACCGACGCCGGGCCTGCGCGTGCCATGAGGCTCAGCCTTCATGAGGCGCTCTGTTGCCGACCCTGGACGCGCCGGGCGGGTCGAGCTACCAAGCGCCGCCTGCCGAGCCAGATCTTTTTTGCTTAGACCGGAGGCCTTAGGGGCACGCGCCTGAGTACGACTGGGCGGTTTAGGATTGCTCATTAGGGTTCCGATGAAAATAATCTGTTTTCGATGCCGTCAACTACCACGCGTTGATCGGCAAGCAAATGCACACGGCCTTCTGCTAGCCATGCCGCAACCGCGGGGTAAACCTGATGTTCGACCGTCAATACTCGGGCGGCGAGCGACTCAGGCGTGTCGCCTGTCAAAACTGGCACAACCCCTTGGGCGATGATCGGACCGTGGTCCAGCACCGGGGTGACGAAGTGTACGGTACAACCGTGGCTCCGGACGCCTTTTGCCAACGCCTGTGCGTGTGTGTGCAAGCCAGGGAAGGCCGGCAAGAGGGACGGATGGATATTGATCAAGCGACCAGCGTAGCGTGCAACGAAAGCGGGGGTGAGGACGCGCATGAACCCAGCCAATAAGACGTAGTCGGGCGAATAAGAGTCGATTTTCCGGGCCAAGGCCTCGTCAAACGCCTCCCGCGAGGCAAAGTCCGTATGCGCCACAACCCCCGTGGCGATGCCCGCGCTTTCGGCCCATGCGACTCCAACCGTTTGCACGCGACTCGCCAAGACCGCCACAACCTCGGCGGAACAGCGGCCAGCTTGGCACGCCTGGGCGATTGCCTGCATGTTCGACCCGTGTCCGGAGATCAAAATAACGAAGCGCGCCCGCGAAATAGGGGTGTCTGGCATGGAAATAAACTCTACATGTGGTGCGAAATTGTAAACTGTCACTTGTGAAAACCTCTTTACGTATTTTTCGGCAAGCGCCGGTTCCGCCGCTCACCCAGCCCAGCGCCCTATCGATTGGCAACTTTGATGGTGTCCACCGAGGCCATCGGGCGATGCTCGACCTCGTTTGTCAGGCGGCCCAAGAACAGGCGCTATGCCCGACGGTGCTTACCTTCTCACCGCACCCGCGCCAGTATTTTGCAGGCATCAACCACCGGCCAGAACTGTCGCCTCCCCAAATCACCGGGCTACGCGACAAAATCACCGAACTCGCCACCGCAGGCATTCAACGCATCATGATCGCGCGTTTTAACCGCGCCATGGCGGAAATGTCTGCACCAGATTTCGTGACTCAACTCCTCGTTCGTCAACTCAATACGCGCTGGCTCTTGGTCGGCGAGGATTTCCGTTTCGGTCGACAACGCGGCGGAGACATTGACCTCTTGCGCCGAATCGGTCGCCAACACGGCATGCATGTCGATGGACTTGGAGACATCACAGACGCGAAAGGCTCTCGGATATCGAGTTCGGCCGTTCGTGCCGCACTAGCCGCGGGAGACCTTATCCAGACGGCTCACCTCCTGGGCAGACCCTATGCTATGACTGGCCATGTTGTTCATGGCAAAAAACTTGGACGCACCCTAAACATGCCAACCATGAACATGCGTGTGACCCCGCGCTGTGCGGCGCGCTCTGGGATCTATGCGGTCCTGGTGCACGGTTTAGGCACCCAAGCGCTTCCGGGTGTTGCAAGCTTAGGCGTACGCCCCACTGTCGAAGATAACGGCAGGATTTTGCTTGAGACCCACCTATTCGATGCCAATATCGACGCTTACGGTAAACTCGTGCGCGTCGAACTCCTGCAACACTTGCGGGATGAAGAAAAGTTTCCCGATTTGCCTACTTTGACCGCCGCCATGCACGCCGATGCCCAGCATGCGCGGGCTTACCTTGCGCGCCATGGACTATAAAAACACTCTGAATTTGCCCGATACACCGTTTCCTATGCGTGGCGACTTGCCTCGTCGCGAACCCCTCTGGGTTGCCCAATGGCAAGAGAAAGGTGTGTATCAAGCCATTCGCAAAGCCAGCAAGGGCAGACCGACCTTCTTGCTACATGATGGCCCGCCTTACGCCAATGGCGATATTCACATCGGTCACGCCGTCAACAAAATCCTGAAGGACATGATCGTCAAGAGCCGCAACATGGCCGGCTTTGACGCAGCCTATGTGCCCGGCTGGGACTGCCACGGCATGCCGATCGAGATTCAGATCGAAAAGAAATACGGCAAACACTTGCCTGTGCCTGAGGTGCAAGCCAAAGCGCGCGCGTACGCCTTAGAGCAAATCGAACGTCAAAAGAAAGACTTTGAACGACTTGGCGTGTTGGGTGACTGGAAACGTCCCTACATGACCATGAACTTCAGTAACGAGGCGGACGAAATTCGTGCCTTGGGCCGTATTCTGGACAAAGGCTATGTGTTTCGCGGTCTCAAACCCGTGAACTGGTGTTTCGATTGTGGCTCAGCGCTTGCAGAAGCCGAGGTCGAATACGCAGACCGTAGCGATCCCGCCGTGCATATTGCGTTTCCTTTTGTGGATCATGCAGGCCTTGCCAAAGCGTTTGGCTTGCCCGCGGTAGCAGCAGGTGCGATCGTTATCTGGACCACAACGCCTTGGACCATCCCATCAAATCAAGCACTGAATATTCATCCTGAGTTTGAATACGCTCTTGTGCGCGTCACCCCTGCGCCGGCCGCAGGCGAACTGCTCCTGATCGCAGCCGATCGGGTTGAGCATTGCTTAAAAGAATGGAACATGGAGGGCGAGATCATCGCGCGC
>JBILHV010000036.1:0-9461 GCA_044350305.1 Burkholderiaceae bacterium | reverse complement strand
CGTGCTCCTGTCATAGCCTGTATTCAATCAAACGATCAAACTTTTATATGAGTGGTTGAATAACTGGAATAAGCAAATCGAAAGCGCATGGAGGCAGAACCCTTGGTTTCGTATCTAGCTTGATGCGTACAAGTTAGTTTAAACGAGCAACTGGTTGATAATTGGCCAAACACCTGAAGCTGTTGTTTACGTGATGTGAGATGTTTGTCATCATCTCAGACGTCTTGACAAGAAATCATCCGAAAACTCCAGTATTCTCTTATAAACTCTAAATAATGTTGGAATACTACTCAGAAGACAAAGCGCCCTGTTAATCCGCAGGTCGCTGGTTCGAGTCCAGCTCGGGGAGCCAATAAAATCAACGATTTAGCCCAGCCCTTCGGTTGGGCTTTTTTTATTCGGCTAGCATTGGGTTAGCAACAGCATCAAAATCCAGCGTGTTAATTTGCGCTGAATCCTAACCCAGGGGAGGTGCGGCCAAACTCACATGCGTCACGGCCGGCAGGCTTATTGTGAATCTAATCGGATGTTCGATCAAAGTGGGTTACTTTAATCTGTAAGGGGCTCGGACGGTGATAGGGGCTCGATCAGCAAAAAAGCGACTCTCCAAAGGGTTTGCACGGATTCTGGTGATCGGTCTGTCTGCGATACTTGTCGAATATTTAAAGGAGTAGTGAATGAAATTTAAAATTCTCACGGTACTGGCTGCAACGTTGGCCGCTACATTTGCTACCAATGCAGAGGTCATTCGTTTCGACATAAAAGAAAAAGCACTTGCGTTTGAGGGACGCGTATTTCCAAATGTTGGCACCTACACAGTTATAAAAGCTAAAGCGGTGATTGCACTCGACCCGAACGACAAGCGTAATGCAGTCATTGCCGACTTAAGTTACGCGCCTAAAAATGCGAAGGGTCTAGTCGAAGCATCTGCCGATGTGGTTTTGCTTCAACCCACAGACCCGCAAGCAGGCAATAAAACGCTACTGGTGGACATACCCAATAGAGGCCGTAAATTAGCACCTCAACTGTTTGACGACGTACGTCAGCCTGGCGCTAATAATGCAGTGAAAGCGCAAGATGCTGGCATTGCTTACTTGCATCGACAGGGATACACCATGGCCTGGATTGGCTGGCAAGGTGACATCCCATCCGGACCACAATCATTGGCCATGCAAGCACCTTCGGCTGCAGGCATTCAAGGCTCCGTACGCGATGAGTTTCAATTTGATCACTTGACCAATCCAATCAAGGTCCAACTCACCGCTCTGATTGAAAACCCCTCTGGCGTCAATGCTACTGTTCGAGCTAACTGGACAAACACGCGCGAAACGCCTGCAGACTTGACGGTCAAAGTTACTGGTCCACAAAATATTGAAATTTCAAGGCCTAAAGGTTTTGATGCCGGCGCACTTTATGAAATCACCTATACAGCCAAGGATCCAGTGCTCTATGGCATGGGCTTTGCCATGGCACGTGATGTAAGTTCATTTTTAAAAACAAACAATTCACCTGCTAATCCTCTTTCACTCAACGGTGCCATCACCGTGCAACGTGCCATTGGTTTTGGTGTGTCGCAATCAGGCAGATTTTTGCGTGACTTTTTATGGCTAGGATTTAACGAAGACTTGAATGGGAAAACGGTCTACGAAGGAATCATGCCCCATGTTGCAGGCACTCGCAAAATGGCCACCAACTACAGATTTGGTAAACCCAGTCGAAACGCTCGACATCCGCAAGACCCTGGCTGGCAAATTGATTTATTTCCCTTTACCTATGAGGTCATGACCGACCCCTTGTCAGGCCAGCAAGATGGTTTACTACTCAAATGCCGTCAAACACAAACTTGTCCCAAAGTCATGCAAACCGACAGTGAGCATGAATGGTGGGGTGCAAGAGCATCACTGTTGGTAACGGACCCTTCTGGTAATCACATCGACTTGCCCACCAATGTCCGAGCCTACATGATTGCAGGCACACCCCATTTCGCGGCCCCAGGTGCAGTGATCAAACAAGAAAAAACCATGGCGCTGCCTGTCAACCCGTTGCACGCTGGTCAACCCATGCGCGCCTTGCTGCAAGCGCTGAATGACTGGATCACCACTGGTGCTGAGCCTCCATCGAGTCGAGTCCCTATGCGCTCTCAGGGCACGTTGGTGCCCGCAGCCAATGCAGCGCCACACAACTTGCCCACCTTGCCCTACGAGGCCTTATACTCAAGTGCTTATTTATCTGACCATAGTCAGTTGCCGTCCAAGGTTTTAGGACGTTATGAAGTTTTGGTACCACTGGCAGACTCGGATGGCATGTCCGTCGCTGGCATTAGACCCTTACCGTTGGCTGTCCCTAGGGCCAGCTACACCGGATGGAATCCGCGTGCCGAAGGCTATGGACCAGGCTACCTCTTTCCCTTGCAGGGAGCGGCATCACCCTTTGCCCTCACCAAGGCGGAGCGACTGGAAAAAAATGATCCCAGGCTTTCGGTTGAAGAACGTTATGGCTCCTTTCAAGCCTACGTCGATGCAGTAAGAGCAACCTCACAGCGTTATATCAAAGAACGTATTTTATTGGCGGAAGACGCCGAAAGAAATGTAGAACGCGCTCAAGCCGACACACTTTCACAAATCAAATGACCAGAAATGTCTCCATGAAGAAAGCTATTAATCGTCGCGCCGATTATCAAATCATCCTCAAGCCAGCTTTAATATCAAGCTGCCCAAGTTAGCGGTTATTGGCAAACAAGCGAGGCGGGGAAGAGGTGGGGGTGCAAATCAACTGGCGGAGTTTAAAGGCATGATCTCTGAAAATTCAGTGGAGCAAACATCATGCTTTTGTAGCCACGTATATTTTGATTCGCGGTCTCCCCAAAGTTCCGAGTGTTCAATTTTTTCCTTATTTCGACGGTGTAGAGGCTGCAATGCAGTCTCTCGTCAATAAAGCTATAACCCAAAGCTCACCTTGATCGCGATCACCATGCTCGTGACTGCGATACTGCAAATCATCAATCCAAACACGCGTGTGGTGATTTGTATCCCGATCATACCGATATAACGAATGATCAAGCCTCCCGTCATAAAGGTGAGGAGGTGAACCGACAAGCACAGCAACACGACAAGGGTGGTTTGTAGTTGCTCAGATATGACGCGCATAGAGTTATCACTGAGCATCACCACGGTCAAAATCGCACCCGCTCCTGCGATTGAAGGCATCGCCAGCGGATACACCGAGCGTTCCATAATTGAGGCGGTGGGAGACATTTTTGAGATTTCTTCGTGCATTTTTCCCGTCACCATACTCTGGCCAAGCATGAACAAAATAAATGAACCCGCGAGTTGAAACGATGATGTGGGGATATCCAGAGCTTTTAAAAACTCTAAACCTAAAAAGATAAAGATCGTCAGGATCCCAAAGGCAACGGCCAATGCCGTCAAGGCAACCTTGAGTGCATCGCGCCACTTCAGGCCATACGTCACTGCCAAAAATACAGGGACCGTCGCGATCGGATCAAGAATCACCAATAAGGTAAAAAATTCATAAACAAAGTTTGAAGGAAACATGAGAGCAAATACCTATTTTGACCAACGAACTTGAAACCACCGGAGTTAATTAAGACTGCAGCCGAATTTATACTCGAACATTAAAGGACCAAGCATATATTGTAGTGATCGCGACTTGATCGGATCGTCCGATTCGATGCAAAAGACTAAAAACACTGAAAACTCCAGTATTCTCTAATAAACTGTAAATAATGTTGGAATACTACTCAGAAGACAAAGCGCCCTGCTAATCCGCAGGTTGCTGGTTCGAGTCCAGCTCGGGGAGCCAAAAGTCCTTGGTTCATTCCGTCCAAAGGACGGAATACCATAGCTCGTTGTTCTACACCCTAAAATTACTAAGAAAGGTCTTTAACTCGCTAGACTGTGGTCGCTCAAAAATATCGGCGGCACTACCAGTTTCGTGAATTAGCCCATCCTTCATAAAAGCAACTCGGTCAGAGACTTTGTGGGCAAACGACATCTCGTGGGTAACAATCATTAATGTCACGCCTTTTTGGGCGAGTTTTTCGATTACCTGCAACACCTCACCCACCAGTTCCGGGTCAAGCGCCGAGGTGATTTCGTCGCACAAGATCATATCGGGATTCATGGCTAATGCACGTGCTATCGCCACGCGTTGTTGTTGTCCGCCAGACAACTCAAATGGAAAGCTATTAAACTTTTCAGCCAGGCCGACCTGGTCGAGTAGTTCCTTAGCTAGTTGATTCGCTTGCTTATCGGTAAGTCCCAGCACCACTTTGGGCGCGAGAGCCACATTACCACCCACAGACATCGCTGGGAAAAGATTAAAGCTCTGGAAAACCATTCCGACGGATTGCCTTAACTGACGCAGTGCATCGGTGTTTTGATAGTCAACGGGGGTGCCTTTAATTTTTATATCCCCAGACTGAAATATCTCTAGGCCATTGATACAACGCAACAGGGTGCTCTTGCCTGAGCCGCTTTTACCGATAATGCTTATCACCTCACTTTTGTTGACATTGAGGTCAATCCCCTTGAGGACCTCGAGATCTCCAAAATACTTCCTCAAGTTTGAAATTTCTAGCAATGCTTCTTGGGCTGACTGATTCATAAGCACCTCTATTGGATGTAACTAAACTTTCTCTCTAACCGTTTTCCAGTAAGCGATAGTGGGAAACAGATAAAGAAGTAGAGCAAGGCAACCAGTCCATAGACAAAAAACGGGTCATAGGTGATGTTTGTGATTATCTGCCCTGTCCGAGTCAATTCTACAAAACCAATTACTGATGCTAGCGACGTGTTTTTAATGATTTGCACCATAAGGCCGATCGTAGGCGGCATGGAAATACGGATAGCAACAGGAAAAATGATGTAGCGCATTTGTTGTCTGAAACTAAGCGCTAAGCTACTCGAGGCCTCCCACTGTCCCTTTGGAATCGATCTGACGCACCCATACCAAGTTTCGGTAAAAAATGCGCTTGCATAAAATGAATAGCACACGGTCGCAGCGAGCAGGGGGGTGGCCCGAATCCCGAATAAAGCAAGCCCGAAGTAGACTAAAAAAATCTGCATCAATATTGGCGTACCCTGAAAGAGCTGCACGTATGCTTGTACCAGCTTCACTAAAACCCGATTTCTGCCAAGCCGCACCACCAACAATAGAAGCCCCAGAATGCCGCCACCCAAGAATGCGATCAATGACAAGATTAGCGTCCACGGCAAAGAAAGAAGTAGATTTCGAAGAACATCCCAACTTGTGAATGTGTTCATAGTGCCTCAGAATTTAACCTTTCCAAAGATGTGGGCAGGGCCAAGCCAGTTCAAGAAGTTACGAAAGATAATGGCAAGTAGCAGATACATTAGCGTGACGAACATAAAAGCCTCGAAGCTTCTAAAAGTCCTGCTTGAGATGAGGTTGGCGACATAAAACAGTTCTTCGGCTGATACTTGGCTGCAGACGGATGTTGCAAGCATCATAATGATTAACTGACTCACGAGGGCTGGCCAAACCCGAGCCAGTGCCGGCGGCATAACAACATAAATAAATACTTGGAATCGGTTTAAAGACAGTGATTGTGCCGCCTCTATTTGGCCGCGAGGAGTCGCCAAAATCCCCGCGCGACAAATCTCGCAAGCGTAGGCGCCTAGGTTGATACTCAGAGCAAATATGCTTGCAGCAACAGCACCCATTCGAAAATTGATCGAAGCAAGCCCGAAAAAGATAAAAAATAGCTGGATGATGAATGGGGTGTTTCGGAAGATTTCGACATAGGCCTGAATCACCAAGCGAAACCAACGAGGGCCCTCCACCGAGCCCCAGGCACACGCAGTTCCCAGTACGGTTCCCAATGAGCAGCCAATCACCGTCAGTAACAGGGTTAGAAGCAGCCCGTCCAAAAACATCCGCCAAGCATCAAAAAGTACCGAAAAATCAAACATATTTAGATTAACCCTTTAGGCTTCTTACATTGCGTCATGGGTGCGAGGAAGGATTTCGGCTGTGCTATTGAATGTCTCGAGCTTGCTGATCATCTCGGTGAAGCGCGCTTGTTCTTCTTTTTCAACAAACCCCTCAAAACACTCGGGTAGTTTTCTTTGCAGAATCAATTTTTTTTGCGCTGTGGAAGCTTGAGGTGAACCTAAAAATTCCACCAAGAGCTCACCAGTTTTTAAGAGTACGGAAACTGTTGCACCTTCAGGATATTTTTTTACGGCCTCAGGTGTCCAAAAATCGCTGGTAATCATCTTGATCTTTTTCATTAGCCTTGCCACAGTGCTATCTAAAACATTTTCGATAGATAGATCTTTTAATTGGAAATGACCGCGGCTTAGCGTCACTGCCATTGGGTACATCATGCTGAACTGTGCCTGCTGCGATGTTGTGGGTTGGTCATAGATCAGATTCCTTGTAACGATCGGTGATACGTCACATGTGATCTGCTCGACATCTTCGTCGGTGAATTGATGTTTCGTGCGTAAATAGGCTAGGGCGGCAACAGCCGTGTGAGCCGACAAACAGACGGGGATGCCTTTGATGTCGAACCCTGGTTCTAGTATTTGCCAAACCCGTCCGATGTTTTCTAGGTGAGCTTGATCTGAAACACCGTTATTGAAAAGAGAAAAGAAACCTGCTTTAGACTCAAAACCTCGCGTGGGGCCTGTTACCCCGAGTGCCGCAAGCTGCGCTAGCTTGATTCCACTGGCTGAAGAGATACCCGCACCGACAGCTTTTGCGTCAGTACCAAAACAAGCTTTCATTCCTCCCGCGCTACAAAGGGCTAGACCAATCGCATATTCGACCTGTTCAGCCGGGAGGCGTAATAGTTTCGCTGCTGAGACCACTGACCCAACAGCGCCTAGAACGCCTGTCGTCCACCACCCTTTTTCATATAAAACCGCGTCGGTCATGGCGCCAACAATCAGCTCCGCCTCCAAGCCTGCTACGAGGGCTACCAAGAGATCCTCACCTGAGGAGTCAGTGTCTTGTGCCAGAGCAATCGCGCTTGGCAAAACCACCGCCGATGCATGGACAAAGCCGGCGTAAGAATTGTCGTCAAAGTCTAGAACGTGGGCACAACTGGCATTAAGCTGTGCAGCGAACTCTGGGCAATAGCCGGTCTTTTTACCTCCCAGCACCCTCGAGTTTCCTGTCCCACGCAGTCGACTGCCAGACGCCAATAGTTTCTTTGCAAGGGGCATTCGTGAGCCTGCCACCGCGACTGCCAAAGTGTCTGCTAAACACATTTTTACCTGTTCAATGACGTCTGCTGGGACGTCAGAGAGCGCTAAATCAGAAACCCAATGTGCGATAACACCTGACGTGTTCTGGTCGGTTGCTTGCATAAGAATTACCCCTTGTCTGTGCGGACGCTAGCCCCAGTCTGTGGATGCATAGCGTCCCTCACATACTCAATCAGGTCTCAGGTAGGTCACCAGCGGGCGTGCCGAGCCACTTTTGAATGATCTTATCCAATGTGCCGTCTTTTTTAGCAGTCCGGATAATATCGTTGATTTTTTCAACAAGAGCAGGGTTTCCTTTTGGAACTCCAATATAACAAGGCGCATTTGCCAAAATAACCTTGAGTTCCATCTTGACGTTAGGATTCTTTGCCATCACTGCTGCTGCCACCGCTGTTCCCGTGGCGAACATTTCAGTCTGTCCTGCAAGGAAGGCAGCTAACGTAGCGTTATTGTCCTCAAACCGCCTCACAACCGCTCTTGGTGCCAGAGTTGCGAGTTCGCCGTCCTGCATAGAACCACGTGTCACGGCGATGGTGCGATTTGATAAGTCGTTGAAGTTTTTGACGGGGATATCTGTACGACCATACACGGCATCATAGAACGGGGAGTAGGCAATTGTGTAATCGATCACTTTTGCCCGCTCTGGAGTTTTTCCGAGCGATGAAATCGTTAAGTCAGCACGTCCTGATTGAAGATAAGGCACTCGATTAGGTCCGGTCACAGGTACCAACTCAAGCTTGACGTTAAGCTTTTGAGCGATAAGCTCTGCCATCTCAATGTCGATTCCCCGAGGCTTCATGTCAGTACCAGCAAATCCAAAAGGCGGGTAATCATTGGGGGCGGCAATACGGATAACCTTCCTTTGCTCGATTTGTTTCAGAAGGTCAGTTGCCTGAGCCTGAGCAGCAACAGTAGCAGCAGAAAGAAAGATGGCGGTAAATACCAATAACAGAGACCTTAGTTTCATGATTTACTCCTTTCAGTTAGGACAGAAATAGGGTGGTAGTTTTGTCAATACAAAAAATTTTCATAATGCTTTACTAAACAACACAACAAAACAGAGGGGCTACTAAAGTGGCTCAAGCGTGATTCAGACCCGAGCCTCGAAATCACTGCACCGTTTTTTCTAGGCGTCTGGAATAACGGCGAGCGCATCGATCTCAACCAGATACTCAGGTCTCGCAAATGCAGTCACAACGATGCCAGTTGACACAGGAAACACGCCTTTAAGCCACTTGCCCACGACGTTGTAGACCGGCTCGCGGTGACGGGGGTCAGACAAATAGATCGTGACCTTGCAAATATCTTGAAGCTCACCACCCGCTTCAGAAAGAATCTGAGCGATATTGCTCATGGCTTGTTCAGCCTGCCCAGCCGCGTCCCCGATACAGACAGACTCTGACGTGGTCAGATCCTGGCCGATTTGTCCGCGTAGAAATACGAGCGAACCTTTGGCTACTACAGCTTGGCAAAGATCGTTACTGATGCTTTGCTCTGGATAGGTTTCTTTGGTGTTGAATGGACGGATTCGCTTGTGTTTCATTTACTTTTCCCTTGTCTAGGATTGTTTATTGAAATAGCCCGCTTTAATTGACCAGCCAATCAGGTTGACAATCAGTCGACCTGCAGTGACACATGTCAGCTTAGTCGCCGTGTCTTTGGAAGGCTGGATTTCGACGATGTCCATTCCAACAACCCGACCTTTGTGCACAAGGCCTTTGATGATTTCTCGCATTTGCAAGAATGTCACGCCTCCTGGTGCGGGTCCGTCAACTGCGGGCATGAAAACGGGGTCCATTCCATCTGCGTCAATTGAGAGGTAATACTTGCCGTTATTTGGGATCTGATCGAGGATTTGTTTGACCCCGCGCTCATGGAGTTCATAAGCGGTCACGAGATGTGCGCCGTACTTTTTAGCTGCTTCGAGATCCGAAGGCCTGCCACTGCCTTGCGCTCGCAATCCGATCTGAAATATTTGTCCAATATGACTCATTTCTGAGGCTCTGCGAATCGGGCTTGATAGACCCTCGGTCACTCCATTGACTTCGTCGCGCCAGTCGAGGTGAGCATCAATATGGACTAGGGTGACATCCTCAAGCTGATCGTATCCGCGAAGGATAGGGGTAGTGATACCGTGATCGCCACCAAGAATAATTGGCAAGGCGCCAATGGAAACTAGCTGTCTAATAATTGTCTCAGCTTTTT
>JBILHV010000303.1:0-3079 GCA_044350305.1 Burkholderiaceae bacterium | reverse complement strand
GGTTTATCCAGCCGATGA
This sequence comes from Burkholderiaceae bacterium, assembly GCA_044350305.1. Taxonomy (GTDB): domain Bacteria; phylum Pseudomonadota; class Gammaproteobacteria; order Burkholderiales; family Burkholderiaceae_B; genus Zwartia. Next base: position 3,061 of record JBILHV010000303.1, on the reverse strand, counting down.
TGCGTTCACATCCTTATGGGCTGGTATGGCTGGCCAGCACGCATCCAGTACGTTTGGGTTGATTGCACCTGCTCGCGTCTGGGCTAGTGACATTGACTCCGATGTGTTGGGTTCTAGTTTCGTGCTGCACACACCATTAGGGCAAGGTGAGGTGGTTTTGCCTGTGCCGGGAATGCATAACGTGCGCAATGCGCTCGCCGCCGCCGCATGTGCGCTGGCCAGTGGCGCGCCGTTAGCCGCCGTCGTGCAAGGACTGCAGAGTTTTCGCGCTGCGAATGGCCGTATGCAGCCGCATCGACTCGAAAATGGGCGAGTACTGATCGACGACACCTACAACGCAAACCCAGATTCTGTGCGTGCGGCGATTGACGTTTTGGCTAGTTTGCCTGCCCCTCGCGTGTTGGTGTTGGGGGATATGGGCGAGGTGGGCAACAACGGACCGGCGATGCATACAGAAGTTGGTGCGTATGCCCGAACGCGAGGCGTTGACACACTGTTGACTTTAGGCGAAGCCACGCGCGATAGCGTATTGGCGTTTGGTCAGGGTGCGCAACATTACGACTCGCCGGAGCAGGTGTGTGAGGCGCTAGGCAAGATGAAGGTGACGAGTTTGCTAATCAAAGGCTCGCGGTTTATGCGCATGGAGCGCGTTGTGCGCGGATACATAGAAAAGTTTGGGACAACTCCCGGGGAAGTGGTGAAGCATGCTGTATGAGTTGTTCGGTTGGCTGGCAGATAACCACATACGCGGGTTTGGGGTCTTTGAGTACATCACCCTGCGCGCGGTGCTGGCGTGTGCGACGTCTTTGCTTATTGGACTGATCGCGGGACCATGGGTCATTCGCAAGCTGACCGAGCTAAAAATCGGCCAGGCGGTTCGCAGCTATGGGCCTGAAAGCCATCTCGTTAAAACCGGCACGCCCACCATGGGCGGTGTACTTATCTTGATCTCCATCGGAGTCAGTACGCTGCTATGGGCAGACTGGAGTAATCGTTTTGTATGGGTCGTGTTGCTCGTGACGTTTGGTTTTGGTTGGATTGGTTGGATCGATGACTATCGCAAGGTTGTGCATCGCGATCCAGAAGGGATGCCGGCGCGCCAAAAGTTTTTCTGGCAAGCGTTGATTGGTCTGATCGCTGCGGTCTATCTGACGTTTGCGATTTCGGCGCCCGGAACGAGCAATGTCTGGCCCCTCATGCGTGAATGGGTAAACAGCGGATTCACTTTGGTATTGCCAACGCGCACCGATTTGATTGTGCCGTTTTTCAAGACGGTGAGCTATCCGCTTGGCGTGTTTGGTTTCGTATGCTTGAGCTGGCTCGTTATTGTCGGGACAAGCAACGCGGTGAATCTGACTGATGGTCTAGACGGCTTGGCCATCATGCCAACCGTCATGGTCGGATCGGCATTGGGTGTATTTGCCTATGTGGTTGGTCGCGTTGATTACTCGCGGTACTTATTGTTCCCCTATATCCCAGGCGCTGGTGAAGTGATGGTCTTGTGTGCGGCGCTTGCCGGGGCAGGGTTGGCATTTTTATGGTTTAACGCGCACCCCGCGCAAGTATTTATGGGCGATGTTGGTGCGCTCGCGTTAGGTGGCATGTTGGGCGCGGTCGCAATTATTGTGCGACAGGAAATTGTTTTGTTCATCATGGGCGGGGTATTCGTTGTTGAGACGCTATCCGTCATGATGCAAGTCGTTTGGTTTAAATACACCAAACGTAGATATGGGACGGGGCGCCGAATCCTGCGCATGGCACCGCTACACCATCACTTTGAAGTGGGTGGCTGGAAAGAGACGCAGGTAGTGATCAGGTTTTGGATTATCAGCATGATGCTGGTGCTTGTTGGTTTGGCTTCACTCAAAATTCGATGAACGATTCTATAAACGTAGCGACCTTTCCTTCTCGCGTCCTGATCGTCGGATTGGGCGAGACAGGCGTTGCCGCAGCGCGTTGGTGCATGCGGCAGGGTGCCCGGGTGCGCGTGGCCGATACACGTGCAGCGCCGACAGGTCTTGAGGCGCTACAAAAAGATATAGACCCCACTGCAATCGAGTTCCACCTTGGTTGTGATGTATTTGCTGAGGACTTGTTAGACGAAGTCGATGCCTTGGTGTTGAGCCCCGGGCTTGCACCGGGCATGTCTCCTGTGCGCGAGTTACTCGATGCTGCGCAGTCGCGATCGATTGAAGTCATTGGTGAGATTGAGTTGTTTGCGCGGGCGCTGGCACAACTTAAGCAAGAGAGGGCGTACGCGCCTAAAGTGTTGGGTATCACCGGTACAAACGGTAAGACGACCGTGACAGCACTTACCCGGCACATGCTTGCGGCTGCGGGCATGAAAGTCCGTGCGGCAGGCAACATTAGCCCCGCTGCATTGCATGCCCTCACTGAGGCGCTTGAGGGTGATGATTTGCCTAACGTATGGGTGCTTGAGTTGTCGAGTTTCCAGCTCGAAACAACCCACACTTTGCGTTGTACGGCGGCTACCGTGTTGAATCTTACGCAAGATCATCTGGATTGGCATGAAACGATGGAGGCATACGCCGCAGCAAAATCTCGGATTTTCGAGATGGCGGACACCATACTCGTCAATAGAGATGATGAGCGCGTGATGGAAATGGTTGACGCATTGACGGCCTTAAATGTACGCAGTTTTGGTCGCGATGTACCGATGCTGGCTGGTGACGTTGGGTTAGAAATCAACAACGGCGTCACTTGGTTGTGTATCAGCGAGCCCACTGAGTTTGACGATGATTTGCCCACGCCCGTTAAGCGTAAAAAGAACGCGCCGGCGCCGCAGCGTCATCCGGGTCGGACGGTGCGCATGATGCCGGCCGATGCCCTGGGCATTAAAGGGATGCATAACGCCTTGAACTGTCTGGCAGCGCTCTCACTTGCGCGGACTTGCGGCGCTGGACTTGCGCCGATACTGCGCGCCGCGACGGAGTATTTGGGTGAGCCCCATCGCATGGAGTTTATTCGCACGGTTGGTGGCGTGGACTTCTTTAATGACAGCAAGGGAACCAATGTTGGTGCGACGGTGGCTGGGCTAGAT
>JBILHV010000035.1:0-9492 GCA_044350305.1 Burkholderiaceae bacterium | reverse complement strand
AGTGTCCCGATGGCCCAACTACCTAAAACGATCCCTATCTGTTGCGAGGGCCAAGCCGCGATCGTGGAAAGATAATACGGGACTAACAAGGGGACGGAGAAGGTCGATAGCTGTAAGACAGCGCTAACGATATTTATCCATAAGAAGCGCTGATCTTGGTGACAGGTATGAAACAGGAGTCTTAGCGTTGAGGGTTTCGTTTGTACAGCGGCCACGCTGCGGTGTCGCAGGTTGGCTGTGAGTTGTTGATTTAATAATGGCAGTAGGGCCAGCGCAATGATCGCGATCGGGACTCTGAACCAATAGACACCAGGCCAATCCATCCAGGCAATCATCACGCCGCCTATAAGCGGCGCAGCCACACTCGCAATTGCTGTCATGCTGCCGTAGAGCGACAACGCTCGGGTACGCTGTGTTTCGTCATACAGAAAGGTCACGATCGCCGGCGCACAAGACAGCGTCAACGCCATGGCGATACCCTGCAATACCCGTGCAGCGATGAGCCACGGATAGCTGGGGGCAAGGGCGCAAAGAGAGAGCGCAATAATCGCCAAGATGAGGCCAGCTCGGAAAACCCTCAGATGGCCCAGTCTATCCCCCAACGCACCAAATCCGATGACCAGTACGCCATAGGTCAGCACGTAGGAGAACGGAATCCAGAGAATACTTTTAGTGGGAAGTGAGAAGGCCTCTGAGATCGCCGGGAACGCGACGTTTACAGAGAAGTCCAGCGGGGCAATCGAAGCGCCTAACCCGATGATGACTAATGCAATGATGTTCAAAAGGACGTGTCGCAATAAAAAAGTATTCTGTATCATTAAACACTAATACCATTCAATAATGACTCCCCGTCGTTCTGTTGGTCACAACTATATAGCCATAGGATTCCTTTGTATGCCCGCTGAACACAAGGTTGCTTCTCAAGTCATGAGCCTATATCCCGAAGCGCAATGGCTGTTTGATCAGTTGCGTGAGGGCAGCGTCGATACGAAGCGTGGAGGCGTGACGCGCGATACGTACGGGGCGGGTGAACAGTTTGCGCACGACCTCGTGGCAAAGTATGCGGCAGGACTTGGCCTTGAGGTTCGACACGACCACATGCGTAATACCTACATGGTGTTGCCTGGGTTAGATCGCTCGGCTCCTGCTCTTGTTATTGGCTCTCATTTAGACTCGGTCGCTGCAGGCGGAAATTATGACGGCGCGGCTGGGGTCGTGGCTGGCTTGATTGCGATCGAAGCGCTTCAAGAGGCTGGGTTGCAACCACAGTGCGATATTGTTGTGATGGGCGTGCGTGCCGAAGAAAGTATCTGGTTTCAAGTCTCCTACATAGGCAGCCGAGGCGCTCTGGGATCCTTGCAGGAGAACGCGCTGCAGGCTAAGCGCATCGATACAGGCCGAACCCTTGCCGAGCATTTGCTTGAGGCGGGCGGCGATCCTGATGCGGTTGTTCAAGGCCAGGCCTACCTCACGCCACAGAACGTGAGAGCCTTTATGGAAGTACACATTGAACAAGCGCCCAGTCTGGCGATAGAAGGGCATGCCATTGCGATTGGTTCGGGCGTGCCAGGAAACTTCCGTTACCCCAAAATTAAGATTACTGGGGAGTACGGTCATGTTGGGCTCGGGCGTCGCTACCGCCATGATGCCGCACTTGCTGGGGCAGATATTGCGCTAGGCCTTGATAAGATTTGGGCGGAATGGGAGCAGGCAGGGCGTTTGATGGCCTGCACCATTGGGGAGTTTCAGACCAACAGCGCGCGTCACGGATTGACAATCGTGCCTGGCGAATTTGGTTTAAGCCTGGATGTGCGCGCGTACGACACCGAAGACTTAGCTGAACTGAAAACAAAGTTTTTGGCACTCGTAGAAGAGGTATCGACAAAGCGCCGTGTGAAAATCGATCTCGGCCCTCAAGCCTCTGCAGGCGTGGCACCAGCAGATCCCACCATTACCGCGCAGCTGCGTGCTTGTGCGTTGGAGCTAGGACTAAAAGCCCCCGACTTGCCGAGTCCCGCCTCACACGATTCCGCCGCCTTTTATACCGCGGGTATTCCTTTTGGATTCTTGTTTATTCGCAATCCAAACGGTAGTCATCACCCCGATGAGGAAATGTCGATCGACGACTTTCTTTTGGCGACGACAGTCTTGACGCAATGGTTGGTTACACACTGTTGCAAAAATTAGTTTGCTTAGCAGTCATCACCGATGGATAATTTTTCTTTAAGAAAAAGTGGAAGTTCCCATGCAGGAAAGACTTGCTCGCTTTGAAAAATTCGCAATTGACACGCGTGACCGCTTAGCTCGGATTGAAACCCGGCTAGACATCTTTGCCACCAAATCTGATTTAAATGCCCTTAAGGCCGACTTGTATAAAGAGTTGCATAAGGAGCTTCATGGCATGACATGGAAGCTCCTTGGCGGGGCATCGGCGTTAGTGACTGCCGTGTACTTTATCGCAAAAAATGTAAGTGTTTATTAGCACTTAACGCCCGAGTCGGCCGCCTGCGTGTGCGAGGTAAAACCATTCCTGGCCGGGCTGCGACTTCATATTCGGAAACACAATAAAGCAGTCGCGCTCCGCCATGATGCGTGTGCCATCGGCGCGTGTGCCAATGCATTCGCCTTGTTTGATTGGGTCAAAACTCTTCCATGGCTTGGCAAACTGATCGTTCATGTCAAAGCGATCAAATACGTCGTACAAACCAAGTACCTCAAACTCTTTCGCAGCGGTCGGCGGTGCGCCTGCGATCATGCCTAGGTGGGTGAGGGTATGAATGATTGCCTGGTAGGCGACTTCTCGGCCACCTACATCATCGTGTTGGCTGCACTCAAGCGTGAGCGACCAGCCGCCCACGGAACGCATGTACTCCGTGGTACCGATGCCGTAACGCGCATCAATATCAACATCTTGGGCGTTAAAGCGTCCAGCTGTGACTTCCGCAGCGCGTCGCTCGATTCCCTTGGCATAGGTGCTGAGCCAGCCATAAACAAAGCGCTGACATCCCAGCCGTTGAATTAACGCCTCTTCAAGCTGTGCTTGGGCAAAAGGCTCAAGGGAGCCGTTATTGTTAGCCGGCCCAAATAGTGCGAAGGCGGTATCTCCGCTCTGAAAGGAATGCAGGTCGAGCAAGCCATCATGCTCGGCTAGCAGTGGACAGAGCCAGTTCGCAATATGGTCTTCGTATTGCAAGGGCGGATCGGTTGGCATTAGGCGACGATTCAGGTTTCGATCGCCAGCACGCCGCTTGAGTCGATAGGCTTTAGGATTTGTGACCGGAACAAAGGTCACAAAGCCTTTCAGAAGCTTGAGCTCGCCCAACTCAAACTGCTTGACCAATCTCTCGATCGCAAAGGTCCCGCACGTCTCATTGCCATGAACCGCAGCAGTGATGATGAGTTTAGGGCCTGCGATCGGACTGCGGATTCTAGTCGTTTGAAAAGGACGTTCCTGATCAAGCGGAATCTGCTCGGGTAGATTTGTCAGCAGTGTTGAGGGTAATGCCATGTTTAGTCCGCTTTAATGTTGGAGGCTGTGACGGTCTTGCCCCACAGTGCAAAGTCGGATTTGATGCGCTCCGCAGTCTGTTGTGGTGTGAAGGGCATAGGCTCGTAGCCTTCACGCTTGATGGCAGCAATCACTTCTGGGTCTTTCATGATGTCTGCAAGCGCTGGGACGAGCTTGGCCATGACTTCTTTGGGCAAGCCCGCTGGCCCGACAAGGCCGAACCAGATTGTGGCGTCAAACCCTGGGAAGCCGGATTCAGCCATTGTCGGGACATTGGGAAACATTGAACTACGCTTGCTTGACGTATCGGCCAGGGCTCGCAGCTTGCCAGCTTGAATCTGCGTGGCTGCCGCACCGAGCGAGGAGAACAACACAGGCACGTGTCCTCCGAGCAGCTCAGCGAGGGCGGGATTACCGCCTTTGTAGGGGATGTGTGCGATGTCAAGTTTTGCGGCTGCTTTGAACTGCTCGCCTGCTAAGTGACCCACCCCGCCTACTCCCGAGGTTCCGTAGCTCCAGTTCTTTGGGTCTTTCTTTGCGAGTTCGACAAGACTCTTGATATCAGTTGCTTTTGAGGTGGGAAGCACAACCACGACGACTCCGCCACCACCCACCATAGAAATTGGCGTGAAGCTTGTGAGCGGGTCATAGCCGAGTTTGCGCATGTGCGGCAAAATCGTCATTGGACCCGAGTCCGTGATGTGCAGCGTGTATCCATCGGCAGGCGCTTTGGCGGTCAGATCGGCCGCGAGTGAGGCGCCAGCACCCGGCTTATAGTCAATGATGACGGGCTGCTTCAGAATCTTTGTCAGACGGTCTGATATGGGGCGAATAAGTTTGTCGGCAGCACCGCCTGGTGCGTACCCGACCAGGATCTTGATTGGCTTGTCCGGATATTCAGCCTGAGCGGGGGAGTTCAGTGCAACCAACGCAACAGCACTTGCCAATATTGTTTTGATCATACGCATAAGTGTCTCCTAGTTTTTAAATAAGTCGTCAGGGATAAAGGGCGGGGTAGGGTTCTGTGAATGAGGTTATCCCGCACGCCAAGACATGTCTCCAATTCCCTTTTATGTTTTATTTCAAAGATTAGGAGCAGATACTACAGACTCAGGTGCATTGCAGTCAAAATAGGGGTGGGCTAGTGTTTACCCTTGGTTTTGCGGTGGCTGGTTGTGATGCGTGACGTCTACGCATAAACTCACGAACCAAGTCAAAAGACTTTCTTACAGATAGCCTGGTTCGCTAGGCACCCATTTTCTCGCTCAAGGATCTCCTCATGCGTAAAACCTTATCGGTATTGCTTGCGAGTTTGCTCGCAACAGTTGGCTTCGCGGCCCACAGTCAAACGAAGTGGGATTTGCCTACAGCTTATTCGCCATCGATTTTTCTTACTGAAAACTTGGTTGAATTCTCCAAGGATGTAGCGAAAGCGACAGGCGGCAAGCTCAATATCACCGTTCACCCCAACGCTTCGTTGTTTAAAGCACCTGAAATCAAGCGCGCGGTTCAAGGCAATCAGGCACAACTGGGTGAAATTCTTCTCGTGAACTTCGCGAACGAAGATTCTATTTATGAGTTAGACGGCGTTCCGTTTTTAATCAACAGCTACGCGGGTGCAAAAAAACTCGCGGCAATTCAAAAGCCTTATCTTGAAAAGAAACTCGCTTCCCAAGGGATGATGCTCTTGTTTGCGGTGCCTTGGCCACCACAGGGCATCTTCTCTAACCGTGATTTGAAGACCGTTGCGGACATGAAGGGACTGAAGTGGCGCTCGTACAGCCCTGCGACTGCAAAAATCGGCGAACTCGTGGGTGCACAGCCCGTCACGATTCAAGCTGCTGAGGTCTCGCAGGCCATGGCAACAGGCGTGATGGATTCGATGATTTCATCGAGTGCGACGGGTGTTGACACCAAGACCTATGAATACATCAAGAAGTTTTATGACAACCAAGCTTGGATTCCCAAGAACGCAGTCATTATGAACAAGAAGGCGTTCGATGCCTTGGACGAAGCGACTCGCAAAGCGCTGTTGGCTGAAGCTGCCAAAGCAGAAGAGCGTGGTTGGAAGATCTCTGAAGCAAAGACCAATGAGTATTTGGCTGCATGGACTAAGAACGGTGGCCAGGTCATTCAGCCTTCGGCTGAGTTAACAAAGGGCTTGAACGAGATTGGTCAAAAAATGCTTGCTGACTACATCAAAAAGGCCGGCAAAGATGGCCAAGCCATTGTGGATGCATTGAAAAAATAAATGATGCGTAAGTTCCTAAATTGGTTGTACTCCGCCGCCGAAGTCTTGGCGGCGGTTTGTATGGTGGGGGTACTCATCAGCGTACTCACAAGCATCTTGAGCCGGCAACTTGCGTTTCATGTGTCGGGTCTCGATGCGTACGCAGGATATTTCATGGCGTCGGCTGGCTTCTTAGCGTTGGCATCCACCCTGCGCCACGGCGAACATATTCGCGTGACGCTGGTTCTGAATGCCTTAGCTCCTGCCGGTAAGCGTCGCTTAGATATCGCTGCGATAGCGGTTGGCGTAGCCATCGCTGTTTCACTGGCTTTTTTCAGCACGAAGCTTGTGGTGGACTCCTGGGTGTTTAACGATATTTCAACCAGCAACGATGCGACGCCGCTCTGGATTCCTCAATTAGGGATGGCCGCCGGAAATATTCTGCTCTTGATCGCTTTTATTGATTTACTGATTAGCCGCATACGTGGCGATGAGTCCGGTACGGACACGCAGGAGCAACAACGCCATGAATGATATCTTGATTGTGACGTTGTTGATTGTTTCGCTGTTCGGTTTTTTGGCCGGTGGAGTATGGGTTGGACTCACGCTTGCTGGAACAGCATGGCTTGGGATGGAGCTGTTCTCAAGCCGGCCCGCTGGTGATGCGATGGCCATCACAATCTGGGGAGCGTCCTCTAGCTGGACGTTAACCGCCTTGCCCTTGTTTTTATGGATGGGAGAAATTCTTTTCCGCACGCGGCTCTCCCAAGACTTGTTCAAAGGCTTGGCCCCTTGGCTCAATAAATTGCCCGGGCGCTTGCTGCACACGAACGTCATCGGCTGTGCAATCTTTGCAGCAGTTTCAGGCTCCTCAGCGGCGACCTGTGCCACGATCGGCAAGATGACACTGCCAGAACTTAAGCGTCGCGGCTATCCCGACGATATGGTGATCGGTACGCTCGCCGGTGCAGGCACGCTCGGTTTGCTGATTCCTCCATCGATCATCATGATCGTCTACGGCGTTGCGGCAGAGGTATCGATCGCCAAGCTGTTTATTGCAGGTGTCTTGCCTGGAATATTTTTAGCATTGCTGTTCTCAGGATACATCGTGTTTTGGGCCGTACGTAACCCAGACAAAGTGCCTGTTGCAGATCCAGAAATGTCTTTTAGGCAGAAGCTGTATCAATCCCGGCACTTGATTCCGGTATTGATACTCATCACTGCGGTGCTCGGCTCGATCTACAGCGGCGTTGCCACGGCGACGGAGGCGGCGGCCATCGGTGTGTTGGGCTCGCTTATTATCTCAGTTGTGCAAGGGTCGCTCTCTTGGGAGACCTTTAAGGGTTCACTGTTTGGGGCCACCCGCTTGTATTGCATGATTGCCTTGATACTGGCTGGCGCGCAGTTCCTGACACTTTCGATGGGTTATATCGGCTTGCCGCGTGCCTTGGCAGAATGGATAGGAAGCTTAGGTTTATCGCAGTTCGGATTGATCTTAGTGCTGATGGTTTTTTTCATTATTCTTGGTTGCTTCTTAGACGGCATTTCGATGGTTGTCTTGACGATGGGGGTGTTACTGCCCACCGTGACGGCCGCTGGGATTGATTTGATCTGGTTTGGTATTTTTATCGTGTTTGTTGTAGAGATGGCACAGGTCACACCGCCGGTTGGTTTCAATCTGTTTGTTCTTTCCGGTATGACGGGTCGAGAGCTTCCCTATATCGCGCGTGTTTCATTCCCACTTTTTCTGCTGATGGTTGCTGCAGTCATGTTTTTGTATTTCGTACCGGAACTCGCAACTTTTCTGCCTAACAACATGAAGCTTTAAACCTCAAGGTTACGAGGTAAAGCCCAAGCAGGTCAGCGTTTCCCCAAAACCTGACCCTCTTTGCCGCCGGACTCACCCGATAAAGGGGGGGTAGCCATGATTTCTTCGAGTCTCATTCAAAATCTTCGGCAACAAATTATGCAGCGCTTGCCTTTCTCAGGTATGGCGGTGGCGGATGTCGATTTTTTTATTCAATCCACATGCGAAGTCTATTTCGCACCCACTGAAGTTATTCTTTCGCCTGCGGACGGTCCGCCCGCCTTTCTTTATCTCATCCGCCAAGGGCGTGTTTCTGGAAAACGCACATCTCCAGATTTAAGCGACACTGCCTTCGAGCTCGAGGCGGGTGAACTGTTTTCTGTTAGCGCAAGCCTCGCCGCCCGGCCTGTGGCTGCGACCTACGTCGCGATTGGCGACTGTTTCTGTTTGAGGCTTGCCGCGGTTGACATGCAAACCTTGGTCGGCCGCTCTAAACCTTTTCGAGACTTCATCAATAACCGCGTTTGGATGTTGTTGGAGCAGTCGCGCCAAGCCTTGCGAAATAATTTCGCATCTAAGGCACTGCTTGAACAATCTTTAGAAACGCGTTTGGGGGAGCTCATCCGCCGTGCGCCCGTCACAAGCTTTGCGCAAACACCTCTGCGCGAGGCCCTGACGGTCATGCATACAAAGCGGGTGGGTTCAATATTAGTTGTCTCTGAGGCGGGCGCGCTGTTGGGTATTCTGACCCGTTACGACGTGCTTGAGCGCGTGACGTTAGCGGGCATCAGTCTGGATACACCCATTAGTCAGGTGATGACAAGGGAGGTCAAGACTCTCACTGTCGATCACACAGCAGAATCTGCCGCAGTGTTGATGTCACGCTTTGAGATTCGTCACGTCCCAATTGTTGATTTGCGCGAGCGCGTCGTTGGTTTGATTTCAGAAAGAGATTTGTTCTCTTTACAGCGTCAGTCGCTCGGAACGATCAGCGCGTTGATTCAACAAACCGATGAGGTGGAGGGGTTAATAGAGTGTGCCTCAAGTATTCGGAAGTTCGCGCGTAATTTATTGGGACAGGGGGTGAGTGCGCGGCAGTTAACGTTTTTAGTCAGCCATTTAAATGATGTCTTGACCGCACGCTTGATTACGCTCGCCGCCAAATCTCATGGCCTAGATTTGAACGCTTTTGTTTGGATTTCGCTCGGTTCGGAAGGTCGCAGCGAGCAAACAATTGCGACGGATCAAGACAATGCGCTGATGTATCGGCAGACTGACAATCCCAATGAGAAAAACGCTTATTTAGCCTTCGCCAGGGAAGTGAATGATGCGCTTGATATGTGCGGTTATCCGCTGTGCAAGGGCAACATCATGGCAAGCAACGCGTCCTTGTGTTTAACCGTTGATGAATGGAAGACGCGATTCATGCATTGGATTGAACATGGCCACCCAGAGGATTTGCTCAAGGCCGGAATATTTTTTGACTTCCGAGGCTTGGCCGGTAACGTAGAGTTGCTCAGAGGTCTTAGGGAGGACGTCAAAGCGGTCGCGGCGCGCACGCCACGTTTTATTAAGTTGTTGGCAGACGCAGCACTTGTCAATCACGTACCACTTAACTGGCTGGGTAGTTTAGAGACAAAGAAACTAGACGGAAAGTCGGTGATCGACTTGAAGCTGCAGGGCACGGCGATTGTTGTGGAAACTGCGCGCATTTACGCCTTAGCCTTGGGCATCGAAGAGCTCAATACGCAGGATCGCTTGGCAGCGATCGGGCGAGCCTTGGGGTTGGCGCAAACGGAAACGGATACATGGATTGCAGCATTTCAATTTTTGCAGACACTGCGTTTAGCCATTCAAATTGACCGTGAGGCGATTGCGGGCAACCCGAATGCGCTAGATATCGACAGCCTAAACGCTGTCGACCGCAGTATTTTGAAAGAGTCGATG
>JBILHV010000302.1:0-3090 GCA_044350305.1 Burkholderiaceae bacterium | reverse complement strand
AGCCAAAAGCCAGACCAATCAACGGATGCAAAATGGCAGACATGCTCTTGCCGGCGCCAGTCGCCTGTAGATACATATAGAACAATCCAACACCCAGCAGACCCAAGCCGACTACCAACATGCCGGTAATCGCGCCGCCCTTGAAGGCAACGTTAAGTGCTTCGTTCATGCCTTTGGTTGCAGCCTCGGCCGTACGCACGTTAGCGCGAACCGAGACGTTCATTCCTATAAAACCGCAGGCGCCGGAAAGCACTGCACCAATCACGAAGCCAACAGCCGTCGCTTGGTCAAGAAACACTGCTATCAAAATGGCAAGTACAACGCCGACGATACCGATGGTCTTGTACTGCCGAGAAAGGTAAGCGCCAGCGCCTTGCTCGATCGCTGCTGCGATTTCCATCATCTTGGCATTACCCGTGCCTTGGCTCAAAATCCAGGACCGCACCACAAAGCCATATATGACCGCGAGTACTCCGCAGCCCAAGGCAAAATAGAGGCCCAACGTAACGTTGCTCATGCTCTAAAACTCCTTAAGTGTTATCTCTTTAATACTTGTTATACCGATAAGGATATTTCCTTACCGAGCACTAAAAAAATGCCATACGCAGTATCCCGCAGATTCGCACCGAGAGGGAGTCTTTGTTTATTTGTTAAGATTAGGGTATTCACTAATTAGGCCTACCCGCGGAGCATCAATGAGTCTCGACAATGTCAAGCCCGGCAAAAAGATCCCTGAGTCTTTCAATGTAATTATTGAGATCTCGATGAATGCCGACCCCATCAAGTATGAGGTTGACAAAGAGTCCGGTGCCATCTTCGTAGACCGCTTCATGGGCACGTCCATGCACTATCCGTGTAACTATGGATATATCCCCAAAACCATCGCAGGGGATGGGGATCCCGTGGACGTGTTAGTGATTACTCCCTTCCCTGTAATCCCAGGTGTGGTGGTGCGATGCCGTGCTTTGGGTGTATTAAAAATGACGGACGAAGCCGGTGACGATGCCAAATTGCTCGCCGTACCCGAAGACAAAATTTTGCCCATTTATAGCCACTGGAAACAGGCTGCGGATATTCATCCGATGCGCCTGAACGCGATCCAACACTTCTTCGAACACTACAAGGATCTCGAAGAAGGCAAGTGGGTCAAGGTCCAAGGCTGGGGCGGCGTAACGGATGCGCACCAAGAAATTCTTGATGGCATCGCGCGTTACAACGCCGAACGAAAGGGCTAATGCTTTTTTGTAAAAACGCTACATCGACTGCTTAAGCAAGACCGCATAGTCGTCAGAGGTTGGGGTGCGCGGATTCGTTTTGTGACAATGATCCGCCATCGCCCCCTCGATTATCTGAGGAAACATCTCCGGCTTTACCCCCATCGCCGCCAAACCGGAAGGCAGTCCAAGGCGTTGGTTTAACGCTTTAATGGCTGGGGCCACCTCAGCAGGGCCACCCAACCCCATCGTTTGTGCCAAGCGCTCGAGCTTTTTACCCTTCTGCATCGATGCTTCGCTGGCATTAAACAAAATCACCGCCGGCAAAAACATCGCATTCAGCGTGCCATGGTGCAATTTTGGATTGATGCCACCCAGTGCATGGCTCAGACTATGTACAGCACCCAAGCCTTTTTGAAATGCCATCGCGCCTTGTGTGGACGCGCTCATCATATGAAAGCGCGCCTCACGGTCATGGGGGGTGTTGGTGGCACGCTCAATGTGCCGCCACCCACGCCACAGTCCGTCGAGCGCAATACCCTCCGCCGGGAAGTTCAACGCCGATGACATAAACGTCTCACAGCAGTGCGTAATCGCGTCCATGCCGGTTGCGGCCGTCAATAAGGCTGGCAAATCGAGTGTGAGCTCCGGATCGCAAATCGCCGACTTTGGCACGATGTGCGGCGACAACAAGCCTACTTTGCGGCCATCATCCAAAATCAACATCGCGCCCCGGCCAACTTCACTGCCCGTGCCAGACGTAGTTGGCACAGCGATGATTGGTGCAGTTGCTGCGGTGATGCGTGCCGTGCCGCCATTGACCGCAATAAAGTCTTTTAATGGCCCTGCGTGCGCTGCACAGACGGCAACAGCCTTGGCTAAGTCCATCGCCGATCCGCCCCCAACGGCGATCATTCCGTCGAACTTCCCCTGCTTGTACATCGCCAAGGCATCGCGCACAGCCGCCTCATGCGGATTGGGTGGCGTTTGGTCGTAGATCTGAACACTTTTGGGGTCTCTAAGCTGCGCCAAGACTCGATCAACCAAACCCGCCGCCCGCACACCCGCATCGGTCACCAGCATGGGTCGTTGAATGCCGACACGATCGCACTCAGACTGCAATACGTTGATCGCCCCGAAATCAAACTGTATCTGGGTGATGTAGTTAATCAACGCCATGTGTGGTCTCCGCTGTTCTGTGGTTGTTCACTTGATCATAAATCATCTGAGGCTCACTCGGCCTCCCAACCGAGAATCTCTGCGAGCCGCAGTACAACCCAGCCCGCCTCCAGCTCGGTCAGCCCAACATCTTGCGTCAGCAAGCCGCGATGGATGCGTTCGAGTACATCGGTCTGCGTAATCCCTAGCTCCCAGAGCTTGTTGCTGGCCTGTTCAGTCAACAGATTCGCCATATCCTCACACAAGTCATAGCGCGCATAGATATGTTCGCGCGAGGCGCTAGGCTTGATGCGTCCCGGCTCGACGAACAAGGCAATAAACGAGGGCGGGACGATGATCTGATAGTCGTCAGACATCGCGTACGCTAAAGCTTTTACAGGACTGAAAGCACACGGGCTGAATTCCTAGGTTGGCAAATGATGCGTTGTTACACGATACTACGCAGAATAAGTGATTATTCGTAAGCAAACATGCCCAACCACTCTCCTACCCCTCGCGTCGAACACATTGCCTTGCCCGATGGGGCCCGCATCGAAGCCCATCGCGAAGGCGTGGGGATGCCACTGCTCCTCATTAGTGGCCTGGGTGGCACCGCAGGGTTCTGGCAGCCCTGCCTGCCCGCTCTCACACCACATCATCAAGTGCTGCGCCTGGATCAACGAGGCATCGCAAAAAGTAGCCGCGGCTCAGCTGCTTG
>JBILHV010000301.1:0-3094 GCA_044350305.1 Burkholderiaceae bacterium | reverse complement strand
TGGCGGAGGCGGCGCAGGCAACATTGATTGTGCTTCAGCGCTGTGGGCATATGATGCCAATGGAGGAGCCTGACCAGCTAGGTTTGCTAGTAGGCGATTGGCTAGCTAAAAACAATATGTGATGAACACTAGGCCTAACAAATGATACGACAGCAGGTCAGTCACCCGATCACCGTAAGATCGTTGTGTCCTGCCGCCTGTTTGATAGCAGTCTTGCTGTTGACTGCTTGTGCACCGCTTCCTCCTGCTTCGACGCGGCTACTTGAAAAACTGCCCTCTGAATTTGCGACGAGTTCGACCTTCACGGCTGCCGTGGTGCAATGGCCAACGATGAACTGGTGGAACAGTTATCGCGATGCTCAGCTTGATCAACTCATTGAAGAAGGTTTAAGAGGCTCCCCCAACTTGGCGATCGCACAGGCTCGGTTAAATCGGGCCCAGGCGTACACACAGGTAGCAGGTGCGCCGCTACAGCCTCAAATCAATGCGACCGCTGCGGCAGGTACTCAACGCTTAAGTTATAACTACCTCACTCCCGACACGACGGTGCTGCGCGGTTGGAACCAAGTGGCGCAGGCTGCCCTGAGTATGAATTGGGAGATAGATTTTTGGGGGAAGTATCGCTCCGCACTGGCAGCCGCGACCTCCGAGCTTCAGGCGAGTGAAGCTGAACACGCCCAAGCGGTGCTCGTCTTGACGACTGCGTTGACGGCATCCTACGCCGAGCTCGCTCGTCTATTTGCCCAACAGGCAACGAGCCAACGTGCCGTCGAGATTCGGACCCGGACATCGACCTTGTTCAGAGAGCGTTTTAATCATGGGCTCGAAACATTGGCGAGTGTACGAGAGGCGGATTCGAAGCATGCGCAGGCTAAAACTGAACTGTTACTTATTGCAGAACAAATTGATTTGCAACGTAACCGTATCGCTGCTCTGCTGGGGGCGGGCCCCGATCGCGGTCGGTTAATTAGCGCGCCTAAAGCCGCGCCTTCGATGAAAAGCGGGCTGCCAGAAAACCTAACGATCGACCTGCTGGGTCGACGACCAGATATCGTGGCGGCGCGTCTGCAGACACAAGCATTTTCCTCGCGGATCGACCAACGGCAGGCGGATTTTTATCCAAACATCAACCTAGTCGCGTTTATTGGGGTGCAGTCTCTTGGCTTAGATCGGCTGTCTCAAGGTGGATCTCAGTTCGGCGCTGCAGGACCTGCGATTTCACTCCCGATTTTTACCGGTGGGCGTCTGCAAGGTGAACTCAGGGCGGCGCAGGCCACCTATGATGAATCTGTGGCTATTTATAATCGGACCTTGACCGCCGCACTCCAAGAGGTGGCAGATGCAATCACCAGCATCAAGGCCTTGACTGGACAGCTCGAGCAAGCCGAACTTGGTTTGGTCGCCGCCCGCGAGGCATTTACGATGATCACTGGTCGCTACCGTGGTGGACTCGCAAACTATATCGAGGTGCTGATTGCTGAAGACATTATGCTCACCAGTCTACGATCGGTGACTGAGTTGCGCGCCCGAAGGCTTTTGTTGGATGTCCTATTAATCAGAGCGCTTGGTGGAGGGTATCAACAACAGCCCCAACCTCCAATTGCTAACAAATAAAAGAATGACAATGACGAGCTCTACGACAGAGATGGACCCGCAGGCCGATAACAGTAGAGCAAGGCGTAAGTTATGGTTCCTACGACTAGCGGCGGTAGTGCTTATCTCTGGCGTAAGTTGGCTAGTGGTCTGGTTGTTCTACTCTTCGCAGTTTGTGGTGACTGATAATGCCTACACGGCGGTTGAACTGTCTCAAGTGACGACAGCAGTCGAGGGTACGATCAAGGAGGTCAGGGTACATGACACGCAACGCGTTAAGGCAGGAGATATTCTGGCGCTGATTGACGATGCCGATACATCCTTGGCAGTCAAACAAGCCCAGTCAGATCTCGATCTCGCCCTACGTCGAGTCGAAGGATATTTTGTGCGTGACGAGTTGCTCGCTGCCAAAGTCCTTGCTCGCGAGGCAGAGATGCGGGGTGCCAAGGCACAGGTGGACTCGGCCTCGACAGCCAAGCAGCGGACATCGGTTGACTTTGCTCGGCGTAAGGCGCTTGAAAAAACCGGTTCGGTATCAGGTGAGGAATTGACGCGTGCAGAGAGCGCCGCAATCGCGGCGCAAGCTGAACTTGCATTAGCGCAAGCTAATCTGACCTTGTCTGAGGCAAATCTCGCGTCTGC
Source organism: Burkholderiaceae bacterium (assembly GCA_044350305.1). Lineage (GTDB taxonomy): Bacteria > Pseudomonadota > Gammaproteobacteria > Burkholderiales > Burkholderiaceae_B > Zwartia. Next base: position 859 of record JBILHV010000301.1, on the reverse strand, counting down.
AAAAGCCGAAAGAAGCATGAACATCACGTTGATTACGGGAACCACCGTCCCCACGCACCCAGAGGTGATGCTTGCTCGGGCCAAGCTTGAACAAGCACAGATTAATCATCGCCGCACGGAGATACGGGCTTCAGTTGCTGGGGTCGTGTCTAAATTACAGATCCAAGTGGGTCAACGTGTGCACAGCGGTCAGTCGATGCTAGTGATTGTTCCGGTCGACGACATGCACGTTAACGCCAATTTTAAAGAAGGGCAGCTATCCAAGATCAAAGTTGGGCAGGCTGTCGAGGTAACTTCTGATCTATATGGATCACGGGTTGTTTTTAAAGGACGTGTGGAGGGGTTTGCCGCTGGAACAGGGTCTGCCTTCGCCATTATTCCTGCACAGAATGCAACGGGCAATTGGATTAAAGTTGTACAGCGCGTGCCTGTGCGCATCAAGCTGGATTCGACCGAACTGAAAGTCCACCCGTTAACGGTAGGCTTATCAATGACGGTGCGTATCAATATTGATGCTAGCGACAAATAGTCGATTGGTAGGCTAATGGATCAGAGCAACACGGCGCCTTTAAGTGGGTTCCGCCTGTGGGCTGCGGCGGTGGTCATCGCTGGCGCGAATTTCATGGTGGTCTTGGATATGACGATCGCCAACGTATCGATCCCTAACATTGCGGGTAGCTTGGGCGCAACCACGGCACAGGGTACATGGGTGATTACGTCGTATGCCGTCGCCGAGGCAATCGCCTTGCCGTTGACCGGTTGGTTAAGCGCGCGGTTTGGTTTGGTTCGCACATTTATCTCAGCAACGGGCTTATTCGTACTATTTTCATTTTTTTGTGGTCTAGCGACATCGTTATCG
>JBILHV010000300.1:0-3096 GCA_044350305.1 Burkholderiaceae bacterium | reverse complement strand
AGACGTACTCGACAAACTGGTTGCCGCCGCGCTGAAAATTGGCAAAAGCGAAGAGTTTGCCAAGTTTGCCGCAGCAAACGGTCTGATTGTGGATGTCGGCGGGCCAGCAGAAATGGACGCCGAGATGACCGCCTACGGAAAGACCTTTACCGATCTGATTGCCTTCATGAGTAAGAAAGCACAATAAATAAACCTTACTTAGCCTGGTATTTTGGTAAAGTTGGACCCTGTTCGTTTGTTTAGCTAGATCCCCTCACCAAACAGGAGTCCAATTTTGAGCACACCACAAACTACACGCCCCGTCGCCGTCGTGACGGGTGGGGCTCGAGGGATCGGCTTAGCCATTGCTAAATGGTTTTTAGCGCATGACTACCGTGTCGCACTATTCGACATCGAGTCTACAACGCTGAATCAAACCGACACCGATCTGAACGACCCAGACAATGTCCTGGCGCTGCGTTGCGATGTCTCCAAACCGGAGCAGGTGCAAGCAAGCATAGACGCCGTCGCCAAGAAATTTGGTCGTATTGATGCCTTAGTCAATAACGCTGGGGTTGCCGTGTTCAAGCCTATCGGTGAGACGAGCTTCGAAGAGTTTCGACATGTACTCGGAACAAACTTAGATGGCGCCTTCCTTTGCTCGCAAGCATGCGTGCCTTACATGAAAAAATCTGGTGGGGGTGCAATCGTCAACATCGCCTCAATATCTGGTTTGCGTGCCAGCACCTTGCGGGTTGCCTATGGCACAAGCAAAGCGGCGCTGCTCCATCTGACAAAACAGCAAGCCGTTGAACTCGGCACCGTTGGCATCCGATCGAACGCCGTCGCGCCCGGCCCTGTCGACACGGAGATGGCCAAGCTCGTGCACAGCGTTGCGATCCGCTCCGACTATTACGACACAATTCCAATGAATCGCTACGGCACACCAGAAGAAATTGCAAATGCGGTTGGCTTTCTTTGCAGCCCAGCCGCTGCATTCATTAATGGTCAGTGCCTCGCGGTCGATGGTGGCTTTGATGCCTCGGGCGTTGGCATTGCTACGCTGCGTAAGTCGCAAAACGACTCGATCTAACGTACGCGTGCACGCAATACGCACACACAACACGCCTTAATCTATCAAGCGGAGCACAGAATGAAACATCAATATATCGTCGGCTGGGGTCATACCCCGTTTGGCAAATTGGACAACATGGACTTCGATCAGTTGATTCGCGATGCCGCCTTGCCAGCAATCGAAAGCGCCGGTTTGACACCTTCCGATATCGACGCAATCTTTGTCGGTCACTTCAACGCAGGTTTTGTGCAACAGGACTTCAGCGGCGCACTGATGGGCGTCGCCATTCCAGAGTTCAGACATACGCCGTCCGTGCGCATGGAGAACGCCTGCGCCACAGGCTCCGCTGCGATCTGGTCGGCGTTAGATGCGCTGGCAAGTGGCCGTATCAAGCGCGCCCTCGTGGTGGGCATGGAAAAGATGAATACCCTTCCGAATAAGGAAATTGGCGAAATTCTGCTCAAGGCCTCGTACGTGAAGGAAGAAGGTCATACAGAAGGCGGGTTTGCAGGGGTCTTCGGGCAGATCGCCACTGAATACTTCAAACGCTACGGAGATCAGTCCGATGCACTGGCCGCGATCTCTGCCAAGAACCATGCGAATGGCGTTCACAATCCCTACGCCCACATGCGTCGAGACTTAGGCTTTGACTTCTGTCGGAATCCGTCAGACAAAAATCCTTTCGTGGCAGGCCCCCTCAAGCGCTCTGACTGCTCCTTAGTGTCCGATGGTGCGGCCGCCTTGGTGCTATCGAACGAGCCGCTTCCTGGCGCAAAAGTACCCGCCGTGCGTTGGCGCTCACGCACGCATGTCAACGAGTTTCTGCCCTTGTCGCGTCGTGATCCAACACGCTTTGAAGGCGCCGCCCTAGCCTGGAAAAAAGGACTCAGTGACGCTGCGATGACGCTCGACGGTCTTGGTTTTGTTGAAACCCATGATTGCTTCACGATTGCTGAAATGCTTGAGTACGAAGCAATGGGCTTAGCGCCTCAAGGCCAGGGCGCGCGCGTCATTCTAGACGGCGTCACAACCAAACAAGGTAAGCTGCCCGTCAATCCCTCTGGCGGCTTGAAGTCACGCGGCCATCCAATCGGTGCCACGGGCGTCTCGCAACATGTCATGGCGGCGATGCAGCTCTCGGGTTTAGCGGGCGATATGCAAATTAAGAATGCGCACACCGGTGCCGTATTCAATATGGGTGGCGCGTCTGTTGCAAACTACTTGAGCGTGCTGGAGTCCGTGTGAACGATGCGCAGTCGATGAACTTGGGTCGTTTGCTCACGCATACGGCCGCGCTTTACCCCAACCATCGAGCGCTCATCCAAGGTGATGTTTCATGGACGTGGGAGCAGCTCAATCAGCGTGTCAACGCGATGGTTGCGGCATTGCGCGGCCTAGGGATTAAAAAAGGCGATCGCCTACTTTTGCAATCACGCAATAGCCTTCAGACGTTTGAAAATTGCTGGACTGCCTTTAAGCTCGGTTGCGTCTGGGTACCAACAAACTTTAGGCTAACCCCCCCAGAGGTTGCCTATCTTGGTGCCTCAAGTGGCGCAGTCGCGATGGTTGTAGAAGACCTCTTTCACGCGCATACCGATGCAGTAAAAGAGGCTTCCAACACATTGAAACATGTCATTGTGATCGGTACGCCACGGCCAGGCGAACTGTCCTACGAGACGCTGATCACAACGCACGCTACCGCATCGGAATGGACAGAAACAGTTGAGTATGACGATCCTTTATGGTTTTTCTACACCTCAGGCACGACCGGAAAACCTAAAGCAGGAATATTGACGCACGGCCAGATGGCCTTTGTCGTGAATAATCACTTGGCCGATCTGATTCCAGGCACAACGGAACGCGACTGTTCAATCGCAGTCGCGCCGCTCTCGCATGGTGCGGGCATACACGCATTGTTAAACGTTGCACGCGGTGCCGCCACCATACTGATGCCAAGCGAGAAATTTGATCCCGCTATGTTTTGGGCGTGTGTGGAACGCTATCAGGTCACTAACCTTTTTACCGTCCCGACCATCATCAAA
>JBILHV010000056.1:0-8524 GCA_044350305.1 Burkholderiaceae bacterium | reverse complement strand
TACGCGCTCCGCGATCAAGTAGCCCTTCTGCAGGGTCTGCACAACCGTGTTGGGCTCTTGCTCGGCTGGTATGGTCGCAATCGCTTGGTGCTGATGCGGATCAAACTTGGTGCCTGCGGCAGGCGCGATTTCCTTCAAGTGGTTTCGCTCAAAAGCAGTCACTAACTGCTTAAGGGTCATTTCAATCCCTGCACGCATGTCTTGGGCGCTTTGCTCTGTCTGAGCAAGCGCTGCCTCAAGACTATCCTTCACCGGCACAAGTCCTTCGGCGAACGACTCAATGCCGAACTTACGTGCTTTCGAGACTTCTTCCTGGGCGCGACGACGAACGTTTTCCATTTCTGCGTGCGCACGCAGCACCTGATCTTTCTGCTCAGCGAGCTGCGCCTGGGCGGCTGCTAAATCGGCACGTAACTGCTGAAGGGGATCGAGCGATTGGGCCTCAGTTTGGGCGGGCGCCTCGGACTGACCCTGGGCCGCGCTTTGCTCAGCCGACTTGTCGAGCGACGAATCGCCTGATGAATTGGCAGTCGGGTCTTGATGAGCGGTCATTGAATTTCTCCAGAAAATGCGTTGGTTGACACAAACTTGGGGGCAATCCCCCCAGAATCAAGGTCAAAACCGCAATTTCTGGACAATTTCGAGAGGTTTTTAGGCAGATTCTGACTAAAAACTAATTAAAACTTGGAGAACAAGCAGGGCCAATCCAGATGGATGTGAGTCATTACTTATCTATCCGGACCTGCCAACCCTGCAACTGCGATTCAACCAAATCCGCTAGCCCCACCATCCAGGCGGGATCGTCGTTCAGTGCGGGAATATAACGAAACTGCTTGCCCCCCGCATGCAGGAAGGTCTCACGCACCTCGATACTGATTTCTTCAAGCGTCTCAAGGCAATCTGCCAAGAAGCCCGGGCAGACGACATCGATCTCGGTCACGCCTTGTTGCGCCAGCTTTTCCAGCGTGGGCTCGGTGTAGGGCTCGAGCCACTTCGCTGGACCAAAACGGCTTTGAAAGGTGACTAAATATTGATCATCGCTCAAGCCCAATAAAGTCGCCAAGGCGCGCGCCGTCTCGTAGCTGTCCCGACAATAGGGATCCCCCATGTCAACACATTGGCGCGGCAATCCATGAAAACTCATGACCAACTTCTGAGGACGGCCCTGCGCCTGCCAAAGCGCCGAAATCTTATCGGCTAACGGCTGTAAAAACCTTGGGTCTGTATGGAATCGCTTGATGAAGCGCAACGCGGGCTGGTTGCGCATATGGCCTGCCACACGCGTGGCTTCGTCTACGACCGTTGCCGTCGTACTCGAAGCGTACTGGGGATACATCGGCACAACCAAGATGTGCTCGCAACCGCTATCGCGCAGATTAAGCATCGCGTCTTGAATGGACGGCTTGCCATAGCGCATCCCCGTCTGGACTTGCACATCAAGCCCTCGCTCGAACAGGATACGTTGCACTCCCGCTGTCTGACGCTGCGTATAGACCAACAGCGGCGATCCGCCTTCCATCCAGATGCTTTGATAGCGCGGCGCCAACTTACGCGGACGTGCCATCAAAATTGGGCCATTCAAAATCGGCCACCACAGCAACTTAGGGATCTCGATCACACGGGGATCGGAGAGAAACTCGCGCAAATACTTACGGATTGCCGGCGCTGTAGGCGCCTCGGGTGTGCCGAGATTAACCAGCACCACACCTACGCGCGAGCGCGTAAGGGGTTCTGGCCACGACAAGAAACGCTTGCCATCGGCGCGTTCGCGCTTAGGTTCAGGCCAAAATCGCATGCTAATTCCGTTCGGAAGGGTGATGACTGAGCGCGCTCGACAGTAAGCGCGCAGTGATATCGACAATCGGGATCACACGCTCATATGCCATACGTGTGGGACCAATGACGCCGAGTGTGCCAATGATATGGCCATCAATGCTGTAGGGTGCGGTAATCACCGACAAATCCTCGGTAGGCACGAGTTCTGAGTCGCCCCCGATGTAAATCTGCACCCCCTGCGCATGACTGGAGACCTCGAGGAGCTGCATCAGATCCGTCTTCTTTTCAAAGAGGGAAAAGGTTTTGCGCAGACGATCCATATCACTGGCGAGTTCGTTGACATCCAGTAATTTGCGTTCGCCTGAAATCACGACCGTTTCTCCTTCATCGGCCGCTTCGGCACCAGCCTCGACGGCAGCCTGCATCAGGCGCGACATATCTTCTTGCAAGCGCGCCAAGTCATGCGAAAGCGTCTGGCGTACTGCGGCAAACGACTTTCCCGCAAAATTGTGATTAAAGAAGTTGGCGGCCTCAATGAGCGCGGTATTGGTGTAGTCACGCGGGGTCAACAAAATACGGTTCTGGACGTCGCCATCGGGGGTCACAATGATCAGCAAAATCCGTTTTTCAGACAAACGGATAAATTCAATTTGCCGAAATACCTGCGCCCGACGTGGCGACAACACGACCCCCGCGAACTGCGTTAGGCTCGAAAGCATCGAGGCGGCGGCGTTTACCGCACGCGAAGGGTCGGAGGCCGATTGCAAATCGCGCACATCGACTGTGGATACCAGCTCATAGGGCCGGGCAGTCAGCATGGTGTCGACAAACAAACGGTAGCCGCGTGGTGTGGGGATCCGACCTGCCGATGTGTGCGGACTGTGAATCAGCCCGAGCTCTTCGAGATCGGCCATCACATTGCGGATTGTCGCGGGCGACAGATCAAAGAGCTTGGAGAGCGTGCGTGAGCCGACGGGCTGACCGTCGTCGATATATCGTTCGATTAATGCTTTGAGAAGCGCGCGTGCACGATCATCCATGATTACCCTATTTTACCTTCCCCGACTCTATAATCGGTTAGTTTTTCGACGATTAGGGCTCGCATGCACTTTCCCACCATCGCGCTTATCGGCAGATATCAGGACTCGGGCCTGCACGCCCCGCTGCGTGCGCTCGCGACCTTGCTCGGTCAGGACGGTCGCAAGGTCCTCATCGAAGCAGATACTGCCCGGCACACTGGGGTCACTGAGTACCCCACCGCAACGTTTCCACAAATTGGACAACAGGCCAGCCTCGCCATTGTGATGGGCGGTGACGGCACCATGCTTGGGGCAGCCCGCCACCTCGCACCTTTCGACGTGCCCGTCGTCGGAATCAACCATGGACGGCTAGGTTTTATTACCGACATTCCCGTTGAGGCCGCCCAGGTCGCCCTAACGGACCTTTTGCAAGGTCGCTACGAGACCGAAAAGCGCATGCTCCTAAGTGCCACGATCTGGCGCGGCGATCAGCAAATGTACGCAGCCACCGCGCTCAACGACGTTGTGGTCAACCGTGCTGGGCGCGGGGGGATGATTGAAGTTCGCGTCGAGATCGATGGCACCTATATGTACACACAGCGTGCAGACGGACTGATCGTGGCCACCCCAACCGGTTCCACCGCGTACGCCCTGTCCTCTGCTGGTCCAATTTTGCACCCTGAAATCAGCGCGATGGTACTCGTGCCCGTTGCACCCCAGACACTCTCTAATCGCCCTATCGTGATCCCCGCAGATGGCGTCCTGAACATGACGCTCACGGCCATGGGCCGCGTCGAGGCCGGTGCGAGCGTACATTTTGATATGCAGACGTGGTCTGATTTATTACCCGGCGATCGCATCGTCGTACAACGCGCCGCACATACCATTCGCTTTTTACATCCGGCAGGCTACAACTTCTTTTCCACGCTGCGTCGCAAGCTCGACTGGAACCGCATGCCACGCTCCGGTCGCGAAGGGGACTAGCGCCCATGCTCCGTGCGCTGCAAATTCGTGACTTTGTCATTGTCACCCAGGCCGATATCGATTTTGCGTCTGGCTTTACAGTGTTCTCGGGCGAAACAGGTGCGGGGAAATCCATTCTGATCGATGCGCTTGCGCTTACCTTGGGAGAGCGTGCCGATGTATCTGTCTTGCGCCAGGGTGCTGAGCGCGCCGAGGTCAGCGCGATTTTCGATACCCCCACTGCACTGCAGCCATGGCTCACCGAGCATGATCTGCACGCGGGCGACGAACTCGTCTTGCGCCGAGTGATTGATGCGCAAGGACGCAGCCGCGCCTACATCAATGGCACGACCGCCACGGTCACGCAGTTGCGCGAAGTCGGTGAGTATCTTGTCGACATACACGGCCAACACGCCCACCAAAGCTTGTTACGTTCAGATAATCAACGCGACATGCTTGACGCGCACGGCGCGCACCAAGCCTTGCGGCAAGAGCTCGCCGGCGCCTGGAAAGCTTGGCGCAAAGTCGAACGCCAACTCTCCCTGAGCGAACAAGATGCGAACGTCATTGCGGCGGCTCGTGAAAAACTCGAATGGCAAACAGCGGAACTCGACCGTCTGGAACTTGGGCCAACGGAGTGGCAAGACATCTCGACCGAGCACACGCGGCTTGCCAATGGGCAGGCACTCATTGACGGCGCCGCCCAAGCACTGGCGGCACTAGACGAAAGCGATAGTTCCGCACATCATCAAATCGCCATGGCCGTGCAACGTATTAATCAACTATTGCGCCACGACCCGAGTCTGCAAACGGTCTACGAGGCCTTAGAGTCAGCCCGCATTGGTGTCAGTGAAGCCGTATCAGACCTCAATGCCTACCTATCACGCGTCGAGCTCGATCCGGCACGGCTTGCCACGGTCGAAGAGCGTATGCGGACAATTTTCGATTTAGCGCGTAAGTTCAAAACGGAACCTGAGCAACTCTTCACTTTGCATCAAACCCTTCAGGCCGAGCTGAAGTCGCTGCAAGCTTCAGCCGATATCGAGGCGCTCCGTGCGCAGGCGGCAACGCTCAAAAAAGACTACGACCAGCACGCGCAAGCGCTTTCCGCAGCACGACAAAAAGCCGCAAAAGATCTGAGTAAACTTGTGGGCCGCGCCATGCAAACCCTTGCGATGGAAGGCGGGCAATTCGCGATTTCGCTCACGGAAGCGCCTGCCTCTGCACAAGGCGGTGATCATATTGAGTTTCTGGTTGCGGGGCATGCGGGCACTACACCCAAACCTTTAGCAAAAGTCGCATCGGGCGGAGAACTCGCGCGTATCTCACTGGCCCTGTCTGTCATTGCAAGCCGTGCCGCACGGGTACCCACCTTGATTTTTGATGAAGTCGACAGCGGCATTGGAGGCGCAGTAGCCGAAGTCGTTGGCAACCTACTGCGCGAACTGGGTCAGCGGCATCAAGTGCTGTGCGTCACCCACCTGCCGCAGGTGGCTGCCCGAGGGCAACATCACTTTCAGGTCAGCAAGCAACAGACCAAGGGTGTCACAACTTCAAGTATCACGTCGCTCAACGACCCTGCGCGCATTGAGGAAATCGCCCGCATGCTAGGCGGCATCAAAATCACTGAGACCACGCGCAAGCACGCACTAGAAATGTTGCATGTAACGTCCTAAGTCGCTTGCGCAACGGCTCCTTAGCTACAGTCCTTACACACCCCATACAGCACCATATCGTGGCTTTCAAGCCTGTAGCCATTGTCGCGCGCGACCTTGTGCTGGCGTTTTTCGATCTCGTCGTCCGCAAATTCAGTGACCTTGCCACAATGGGTGCAAATAAGGTGATCGTGGTGATCGCCATCATTGAGCTCAAAGATCGATTTACCGCCATCAAACTGGCTCCTGGCTAAGATACCCGCTTGCTCAAACTGGGTCAGCACCCGATAGACGGTGGCCAGCCCGATATCGACCTTGTCATTTAGTAGCGAACGATAGATATCTTCGGCACTGAGGTGCCGTTCCCCGGACTTACGGAACATATCGAGAATTTTTAGGCGTGGGAACGTGGCCTTGAGGCCCACATTTTTAAGGTCGCTTTGGTCGTTCTCGATATCCAAGAAAAATCCCCTGTTTTGCCTACTAGGCATGCGATTAAGGCTTTATGATAGCGTCTTTGGTTGCAAAACCCATAGAGGTCTGCAGTGGTCAAACTTCGTACTCTCGCTTCTTACTTGCGCGCCACCCTGTTGGGAGTCGCCTGCGCGGCAGCCTTAGCTGGCTGCTCCTCCAATCAATGGGGCTTTCCATACCGCACAGGCGTCCAGCAAGGCAACTGGGTCACCAAAGACCAGGTCTCACTCTTGCGCCCTGGAATGTCGCGCGAACAAGTGCGCTATGCGCTTGGCACACCGACGTTGGCCAGCGTGCTTCATGCCAATCGCTGGGACTACCCCTACTATCACCGCGCAAGCAACGGCAAAATCGAAGAGCGTGTGTTGACGGTGCTCTTTGAAGGGACCCAGCTTAAGAGCTGGCGTGGCGACGAGCAACCGGAAATGCAACCCTTCCAGATCGCGCGCGAAGAAGTCCGGATTTCGCAAAAAGAGGCGGCACAACACCAACTCAACATGACGCGCGAAGGTAACGACGCAGCGGCGGCCTCAAGAATGTCAGCGCCGACTGAGATTCTCCCTGGGGTGACCTTTGGTCAAACAGTCGGTGACACAACGCCTTCTGATCCCTCAGCCTCGCCCGTGGCCCCACTCGACGCACCGACACCCTTGCGCTAAACCGTTATTTACTTAAACAACAAGAGTTCATTATGCGTATTGCTATCGCCGGAGCCAGTGGCCGTATGGGTCGCATGCTCATTGAAGCCGTCACCCAATCCGCAGATTTAAAGCTGACTGCGGCATTGGATATTGCCGGTGCGCCGATGCTCGGGCAAGACGCGACCGCCTTCTTAGGCAAGCTAAGTGGCGTGTTGATCACGGATCAATTGTCTGCGCTCAAGCAAGCGGATTGTCTGATTGATTTCACACGCCCAGAGGGCTCGCTCGAGCACCTGAAGGCTTGCGTCTCGCACGGCGTGAACATGGTCATCGGAACGACAGGGTTTGATGACGCAGGTAAAGCCGCGATCACCGAGGCAGCCAAGTCGATTGGCATCGTGTTTGCACCCAACATGAGTGTCGGCGTGAACGCAACGCTTAAGCTGCTTGATATGGCGGCACGCATTCTGAACTCGGGCTACGACGTGGAAGTATTTGAGGCACACCATCATCACAAAGTGGATGCACCTTCCGGCACGGCACTCAAAATGGGTGAAGTGGTGGCGGATGCCTGGGGCAAGAAGCTTGATGACGTCGCCACATGGACTCGACATGGCCACACGGGCGCACGCAAGTCCGGTGAAATCGGCTTCTCCGTTGTACGAGGCGGCGACATTGTGGGCGACCATACGGTGTATTTCTGCGGAGTCGGTGAGCGCATCGAGATCACGCATCGTTCTAGCAGTCGAGCAGGCTACGCTGAAGGCAGCCTGCGTGCAGCGCGCTACCTCGAAAGCAAAAAAACCGGCCTATTTAATATGCAAACGGTTCTCGGCCTTTAAGCTAACAACCGCAGATGGGCCCCGTTCTGTTGCGCCGCATTACTCGGCGACATTGATAGGTTCCATTTCAAGCTCGACACCAAAGTGCTCTTGTACGCTTGACCGCACCGCGTGTGCAAGCGCCAGCACCTCGTTGGCCTGCGCTCCGCCGTAATTCACAAGCACTAAAGCTTGACGGGCATGCATCCCGACCGCACCGACGCGCCGCCCTTTCCATCCACACCGATCAATCAACCACCCCGCTGCGAGCTTGTATTGCCCGTCTGCCTGTGGGTAAGAGACTATCTCTGGATGCGTGCGCATCAGCTGCGCATGCTGCACACCCGATACAACGGGATTTTTAAAAAAACTGCCCGCATTACCTAGTTCAGCTGGATCGGGAAGTTTGGCGCGGCGTATGGCACACACGGCATCGAATACGGCTTGAGGGGTAGGTGATTGCGCCTTGGCAGCACCGATACCAAAGTGTTTTTGAAGATCGGGATATCCCAGGACCGGCGTCCACACCTTAGGCAAGCGAAAACGCACAGAAACAATCAACCATGTCCCTGCTGGCGCGCGCTTAAACAGACTGTCGCGGTAAGCGAATTCACACTCTTCTCGGCTGAAGGTTCTTAACAGCCCCTGCGGAATATTCCAAGCGCTTACCGACTCAAGGTGGTCTCGCAGCTCAACGCCATAGGCGCCAATATTTTGTACCGGTGCCGCACCCACCGTCCCGGGAATTAAAGCGAGGTTCTCTAGACCTGGCCAACCACTTTCCATGGTGGCTGTCACCCACGCATGCCAGTCTTCACCCGCGGCAACATCGATCAGCCAGCAGTCCGACGAATCACCAGCAAGCGCGACCCCCTTGAATTCGACCTTCAACACTAAAGCGGATAATTGCGGCGGCAGCACAACGTTGCTGCCACCTCCCAACACAAACACACGCCGATACTGAAGGGCAAGCTCGGTCACCCGAGCGAGTTGCGCTGTGCTGCGCAACACAACAAGGTGCGAGGCCCGGCAAGCAAGTCCCAAGGTATTTTGAGCTGTCAGCTCTGCCGGCTCAACGCGCACATCCGCTACGACGCCGCTGCATGGCTCAAAGATCGAGCCGGCATCTTCGACAACAGGCGCAGGGGCTAGCGGGTTTGACATAGGGGTAGGGG
>JBILHV010000299.1:0-3115 GCA_044350305.1 Burkholderiaceae bacterium | reverse complement strand
ATCGGACGTTTGGCGCAATCTAACGTTACGGTGTTGATTACGGGTGAGTCTGGTACGGGCAAAGAATTGGTCGCCCATGCGTTGCATAGCCATGGTGCGCGGGCAAAGGGTCCTTTTATCGCGCTGAATACCGCCGCGATTCCGAGAGACCTGCTCGAAGCCGAGTTGTTCGGCCATGAACGTGGTGCGTTTACCGGCGCGAACGCATTGCGACGAGGACGGTTCGAAGAGGCGAGTGGCGGCACGCTTTTTTTAGATGAAATTGGCGATATGCCGTTTGAGTTACAGACGCGACTGCTGCGCGTGCTGTCGGACGGTACGTTTTATCGTGTGGGCGGTGCGCAGCCCGTGAGAGTCGATGTCAGAATCGTGGCAGCGACACACCAACCTTTAGAAGATCGGGTGCGCGAAGGCAAGTTCCGCGAGGACCTATTCCATCGCTTAAATGTTATTCGGTTGCGTCTGCCACCGCTGCGCGAACGCCGCGAAGACCTGCCAGAGCTGGCTAAACATTTTCTTGCCTTATCCGCTCGAGGCCTGGGTGTACCCGTCAAGCGGATGTCTGAGGCTGCAATGCAGGTACTCGCACAATTCGATTTTCCAGGTAACGTACGGCAACTCGAGAACTTTTGTCATTGGTTGACGGTTATGGCGTCGGGCCAGACTGTTGGTGTAGCTGACTTGCCCCCCGAGGTGCGCGCCGCACAACTGCCCCCCTCGAGTAGCCCAGTGACCGTAGGGGCTGGCGTGCAGCAGCAGAGCTGGCAACAATTGCTCGCGCTTGAGGCGACCGAGCGTTTATCGCGCTCTGATCCCGAGGTATGGTCCGTGTTAACGCAGCAATTTGAGCGAACCATTTTGCAGTCTTCGCTTGAGGTGTGTCGAGGCAGGCGAGTCGAGGCGGCGACGCGGCTTGGGATGGGGCGAAACACCATCACACGTAAGTTGCGCGAGCTTGGTATGGATGCGGGCGGCGCGGATGTGATCGCTTAGGGTTGGGTCGTTATGGCATTGTGTAAGGACTTTCTGATTCAATCGGATTAAACTATTGTTTTTGCCATATCAATAGCTTAATTGCGGAGTCCTGCCATGTCCAAACAAGTCATTCACACAGCCAAAGCCCCTGCAGCAGTTGGCCCGTATTCCCAAGCTGTGCAGGCACCTTCGGGCAAGATGTTTTTTTTGTCAGGTCAGATCGGCTTAGTTCCCGCATCGGGCGAGATGGTCTCTGAAAAGTTTGAAGATCAAGTTAAACAAGCATTTTCAAATATGCAGGCTGTTATCGAAGCGGCGGGTGGCAAGCTTGAAAATATCGTCAAACTAAACTTGTTTCTAACGGACCTTGGCCAGTTTGGTATTGTGAATGCGTTGATGGCTGAACGTCTGCCACAGCCTTATCCGGCACGGTCAACCGTCGGCGTATCGAGCCTTCCTAAGGGCGCACAATTCGAGATCGAAGCGATCATCGTCGTCTAGGCGAAGCCGACTTTGTGGTCGCGCTCACGTGAGCACCCGTCCTGCACCCAAGCGCTCTAGTGCGAAGACTCCAGCCATTAGTTTGGAGTCCAAGTTCGCGCGCTTGGGACTTGTCAGTGCCGAAGATTTCGTATTGCATCTCCCGTTGCGCTACGAGGACGAGACCACAATCATGGCAATCGGATCGATACGACCGGGGATGACTGCGCAGGTTGAGGGCGAGGTCGTGCGTAGTGAAATCATTCTCAAACCGCGACGTCAATTGACAGCGGTCCTGCGTGACGAGTCCGGAGAAATCAACTTACGCTGGTTGACTTTTTATCCAAGCCAGCAGTCCCAGATGCAGCCAGGTAAACGTTGGCGCGTGCGGGGAGAAGTCCGTGGCGTTCGACACGGGTTTGAAATGGTGCACCCAAGATTAAGCGTGGCGGGCGCGTCACTCTCGACGGCCCTGACTCCCGTGTATCCCACAACCGATGGGCTTTCCCAAGCGAGCTTACGCAAAGCGATCGCTGCTGCTTTAGGTACAGTCGACTTGCGTGACACGTTGGCACCGGCCATACGGGCCGAGCTTGGGTTGATGGAATTGCGCGAGGCTCTGCAAACGATTCATACTCCACGCGCAGATCTAGATCCTACGAGCTTGCTCGAGCATACCCATCCCGCGTGGACCCGCATAAAGTTTGATGAATTATTAGCCCAACAGTTATCGCTCGCTGCCGCGCGAGACCAGCGGCAAGTCAAGCGCGCCCGTTCTTTAGGCCCCGTCGTATCCACGGCGCATCAGCCATCTTTATCAGAGCGTTTACGACAGAGTTTGCCGTTTGCGTTAACCGCAGCGCAAGCGCGTGTCTTGCACGAAATTGAGACGGATCTTAGTCGCTCGTTTCCGATGTACCGCTTGCTGCAGGGCGACGTCGGGAGCGGTAAGACTATCGTGGCCGCGCTTGCAGCACTGCGCGCCATATCGCATGGCGTACAAGTCGCGTTGATGGCACCGACTGAGCTACTTGCTGAGCAGCATTTCGTGAAAATGCAGTCTTGGTTTGAGCCCCTTGGAGTCAAGGTATGTTGGTTGGCTGGGAGCATGCCCGTGAAAGCCAAGCGTGAATCGCTTGAAGCGATTCGCTCTGGTCAGGCGCAGCTTGTGGTCGGTACACAAGCTTTGATTCAGGAAGGGGTTGATTTTAATTTGCTCGGCTTGGTGATTGTGGATGAGCAACATCGCTTCGGCGTCGGTCAGCGTCTGTCCTTATCGCGCAAAGGTGAGGACGGCGCGTCTGGGTCCTCAGTGGTTCTAGAACCTGACATGATCCCGCATCAACTCACGATGAGCGCGACACCGATACCGCGCACACTTGCGATGACGTTTTACGCGGACCTTGAGGTGTCATCGATTGACGAATTGCCGCCCGGACGCACGCCGGTTGTGACGAAGCTGTTTGCGTCAGATCGTCGTATGGATATCATCGCGCACGTCGCGCAGGCCTGCGACGAAGGTCAACAAACCTATTGGGTGTGCCCGTTAATCGAAGAGAGTGAGGCCCTAGACTTGCAGAATGCAGTCGACACCTATGCTGAGTTGGTTCAGGTACTTAGCCCCAGGCGTGTCGGATTAGTTCATGGTCGTCTGACGCCC
>JBILHV010000298.1:0-3123 GCA_044350305.1 Burkholderiaceae bacterium | reverse complement strand
TCCTATCGAGTTTTTACCGAATTTCACTCGCGCACTCGGCGGCCCGAAGGTTTGGGTTAAGCGCGACGATATGCTGGGGCTCGCCCCGGGTGGCAACAAGACACGCAAGCTTGAATTTTTGATGGGCGATGCACTGGCCAAAGGTGCAGATACGTTGATCACGTGTGGCGCACCTCAGTCCAACCACTGCCGCATCACGCTCGCAGCCGCGGTCAAAGAAGGCCTGAAATGCCGATTTGTCATTGAGGAGCGCATTCCCAACAGCTACGATCCCAACGCAAGCGGCAACAATTTTATGTTTCGCCTGCTGGGGGTAGACGCCATCACGGTGGTGCCTGGAGGATCAAATATGGCCGAGGCAATGGAAAAGGTGGCGGCTCAAGCGCGTAGCGAAGGTCGCAAACCTTACATCATTCCTGGCGGTGGCTCGAACGCCATTGGCGGCCTGGGCTATGTTGCCTGCGCGCAAGAGTTACAGCAGCAGTTGTTTGAGATGGGGCAACCGATGGATTACGTGGTCGTCGGCTCAGGCAGTTCGGGCACCCACGGCGGGCTCGTCGCGGGCTTTCTAGGTAATAACATTAAAATTCCATTGGTGGGCGTGGGTGTGAGCCGAGATCCAGCGGACCAAAACCCGTTGGTGCTGAAAGAAGCACAAGCGATTATGGATCTCCTGCAGACAGGCATCCGTGTACCACCCGAGGCAGTCGTCTCTTACGGAGACTGGTGGCGCCCCAAGTACTCCGTTCCTAACCCGGCCATGGTTGAGGCGGTGCAAATGCTGGCACGCACCGAGGCAATTTTGCTCGACCCCGTCTACACCGGCAAGATCATGGCGGGCCTCATCGGCCTATCACGCAAAGGTTTCTTCAAGGCAGACGATAACGTGCTCTTTCTACACACAGGTGGAGCCACTGCCTTGCACGCCTATGAGTCGGTGATACTAGGGGACCCCCTCGCTGCCAAATAATCCCATCAGACTATCCGCTGGGCCGCTCCAGAAACGCAGGGGATCGTTGCTATTACGGTGCCTCTGCAGATAATCTGTTGCCAAAACAGCCCTTGCCTGCTTAGAATCAGGCGATGACTACTGCTGCCACACCGATTACCCAGACCCCGCCGCCTCCGGCTCCGAGTGCAAAGGGTGCTGCAATGCCGATTCTGGTGGCTCTCAGCATCTGTCATCTACTCAATGATCTGATCCAGTCGCTGATCCCAGCGCTCTACCCGCTCCTAAAAAAAGAGTTTGATCTAGATTTCACACAGATCGGTCTCATTACCCTCGCTTTCCAGTTGACGGCCTCGCTGCTGCAACCAACCGTCGGGGCCTTCACCGACAAACGCCCCATGCCGTTCTCCTTAGCGATTGGGATGGGATCCACCCTGATCGGATTACTGCTCCTTTCGGTTGCGCCAAGCTACGCCGCGGTGCTGTTTGCTGCAGCCCTCGTTGGGACTGGCTCAGCAATTTTTCATCCAGAGGCCTCGCGGGTGGCCCGCATGGCTTCCGGCGGACGCTTTGGCACTGCACAAGCCTTGTTTCAAGTGGGTGGCAACCTTGGGCAAGCGGTTGGTCCGTTATTGGCGGCCTTTATTGTGTTGCCGCACGGTCAAGGTGCGATTGCCTGGGTGTCGGTCGCAGCCTTAGTCGCCATGGCAATGCTGGCCAGGGTGGGCGGCTGGTATCGTGCCAACATCAAGCCGCGCGTACAGGCAGCTGCGCAGGCCGCCGAGGGCCTGAGATCGCTCTCCCGCGGTCGTGTGCTGTTTCTCATCACCATCTTGATGTTGTTGTTGTTTTCCAAAAACGTGTATAGCTCTAGCCTCACGTCTTTCTTTACGTTTTATTTAATTGAACGCTTTGACCTTCCGGTGCAAGCGGCTCAAGTTCAACTCTTTATTTTTATGGCTGCGATTGCAGTGGGAACACTGCTCGGTGGCGCACTCACCGACCGCATCGGTCGCCGGCCCATGATCTGGATTTCAATTCTGGGGGTGCTGCCGTTTACGATGGCCATGCCTTACGCAGATCTCTTCTGGACCGGAGTCTTGACGATCATTATTGGTTTACTGACCGCCTCTGCCTTTCCGGCTATTCTGGTCTATGCACACGAAGTACTCCCAGGTCGTGTCGGTTTCGTATCTGGCATGTTCTTTGGTTTTGCATTCGGCTTAGGCGGTTTAGGCGCCGCGATCATGGGTAGCGTGGCCGATGCCTACGGAATTTCCACCGTCTATCAAATTTGCTCGTACCTCCCGGCCTTAGGCATTGTGGCTTGGTTTCTTCCCGACCTTAGTCGTGAGCGTCAAGCCAAATAGCCACGCACAATCATCTTTCTATTCAAAATAAAGGGATACATCATGTCTGTTCATAATCTCAACGCAAAGCAACACCTTGATGCCGTCCGACAAGCCAAAGTCCATCTGGCTGCCGCCAATCGACTCGCGGTCTTAGACGACTTGCACGAAGGGATCGATAACCATTTCACGATGACGGTACCCGGTCACAACGACCGCTTTCTGATCCTGCCCTTTGGGCGACATTGGTCAGAGGCTCGCGCCAGCGACATGATGTCCTTTAATGAAAAAGGTGAAACACTCGAGGGAGAAGGTGTCGTTGAACTCTCCGCCCAATGCATCCACGCCCCCATTCACCGTATCACGGGTGCAAAAGTTGTTTTGCATACCCATCAAAACTGGGCCGTGACGCTCAATATGCTGGAAGACAATCGTCTGCTTGCCTCAAGTCAGACAGCCGCGTTCTATCATGGCATCATCGCGTATGACGACACCTACACAGGCACTGCAGATTTTCTTGATGAAGGCGAACGTTTAGCTGCCGCGATCGGAGATAAGAAAGTACTCTTCATGAAAAATCACGGCGTACTCGTCGTTGGAGACACCGTCGCACAAGCCTACAAGCGACTGTACAAACTTGAGCGCATTTGTCGTGCGCAAGTCCTAGCCATGAGCACTGGCAAACCAATTAAAATTTTGTCGGACGAGGTGATTGCTGCCGTCAAACGGCCAGCTCCTGATGATCGCCATGACCGTGAAATGCGGGACAATCTTTACTTCGAAGCCATGATGCGCGTACTTGATCGCGACCTCCCTGGCTACGCA
>JBILHV010000297.1:0-3128 GCA_044350305.1 Burkholderiaceae bacterium | reverse complement strand
GGACCGCTTGCTAGTCGATCGATCGGCAGTTGATTAACTTTATGGCAATGTGGACAAGTGATTTTCATGGTGTCTGCGGTGAGATAACGATGAAACATCGTATATTTCATCATACAGCGCACAGCACGCGCATAAAAATGACATGCGCAGACGCTTTTTTACCCCACCCCTGTTTAATGAGATTCAGAAATGACCAGGTCATTCCTTAGAGCTATCGCGATGGTATTGACTACCTGCGCCGCAACAGCCGGATTGGCGCAGACACTTGATCCTAAGTCAGTCGAACTGGCACAAACTGTGCCGATCGCCGACATCCATATGCACACTTACTCACGTAACGGACCAGGCACGACCGAGGTTGCCGAGAGGATGGCTGCGAACAATATCCGCTGGGGCGGTGGGGTTGGTGACCTGCGCGTAGATATCGCCGATGCCTTGCGTGGTCGACATATCCCCGCTGCGGGCCAAAGGGAGTTCGCTGAGAGTTTTTTTCGGCAAGGCGCCGACACCCTGACGGCAACCGACAATGTGTACTTTCGTGACCTGTTTCGCGACGCGCATGACATGTTCGCCAAAGGAGTGATCAAGGGTTTTGGTGAATTACACACAAATAACGAATCTAGTGGGCCCCAACCATTCCGTCGCAAGCTCAAGACCGACAACCCTGTCATTCGCAAGTTTTACACCATCGCAAACGAGTTTGGCGGCTTCGTGCAACTTCACACCCAGCACAACGCAGAGTTCACGGAAGATATTTTGCGTCTGTCGGAAGACTTCCCAAACACGACGACGATACTTTCACACTGCTTGCCGCACGGTCAGCCCGAGGATCTCGCGAATCTATTTAAGCAACGGAAAAACATCATGTGTGAAATGTCTGCAAACGGGGAGTTGCATAACCGGCTTGCCCGGGTGAACCGGCCAGGTCGCGCTTATTCTGCCAATGGGCTGCGGCCAAAGTGGAAAGCGCTGATTGAGGAGTTTCCGGATCGCATTATGTTGGGATCAGACACCTGCTGCGGCTGGGATGCACACTACGGCGAGGCGATCACCGAAATACGCACGAACTTACTCCCGTATTTACGGGCAGATGTCATTGAACAAGTTGCGTATAAAAACGCGCTCCGCGTATTTAAACTCGATGCTCAGTGAGACGAGATTTAAATTTAACATTTAAAACAATGACTTACGATGATTTCACCACAGTCAATCGTCATTAACACTTTCTGAGTCGACCGAGATAGCGACTAGCTATATAGTAAAAAGCTATTGTAGAAATTGATAAATACAATTTTTCTATAACAGTACTGTCACACTAAACTGGCATTGTCTTGTTTGATCGTCAGTTAAACGTGATGTTCAACGCATCAACATGACCATCATAACCGACCAAGAAGTCCAACTCATTGAAAGGATTGAAAAATGGCCGCATTAAAAGGTAGCAAAACCGAACAAAGCCTCAAAGACGCTTTCGCCGGTGAATCACAGGCAAACCGCCGTTATTTGTACTTCGCAAACATGTGTGACATCGCTGGTGACAACGACACATCAGCACTGTTCCGCTCAACCGCAGAAGGCGAGACTGGCCACGCGCACGGTCACATGGAATTTTTGATCAACGGCGGCGCAGGTGAGCCCGGTACCGGCATGCCCGGCCGTACACCGAGAGAAGCTCTAGAAGCCGCAATCCACGGTGAAACACACGAGTACACCGACATGTATCCAGGCATGGCAAAGATTGCTCGTGACGAAGGCTTTGACGAAATCGCCGACTGGTTTGAAACGTTGGCGAAGGCTGAGCGCTCACACGCGAACCGCTTTACCAAGGCTCTCGCAGCATTGGAAGCCTAATCTAGCTGATTTTCGCTAGTGCATTAAAAATTCCCGCGACGCTGATGTCGCGGGAGTTTCTACTCTCTTAAAGTACAAAACACAGATTAGGAAAAAGGTCTCTTGCCATGAGCCAACGAGAAGGTAATCTAGAAGCTCCGACAAGACATCCTCTTGACTGGACCAATCCAGACTTCTACAACGAAGACTCGCTCAACAAAGAGCTCGAGCGCGTATTTGATATTTGCCATGGGTGCCGACGCTGCGTAAGCTTGTGCGGATCATTCCCAACACTATTTGACTTGGTCGACGCCACAGAAGACGGTGAAGTGCACGGCGTCGACAAGAAAGACTACGATAAAGTGGTCGATCAGTGCTACCTGTGCGACCTTTGCTATATGACAAAGTGTCCCTACACTCCACCGCATGAATGGAATCTTGACTTCCCCCACCTGATGCTGCGCGCCAAAGCGATCAAACACAAGAAAGGTGAAACGACATTCCGCGACAACGTCTTGTCTTCGACAGACAAGATCGGCATGTTCGCGGGCATTCCCGTTGTGACGCAGGCCATGAATGCAGTAAACAAGACAAAGATGATGCGCTCTGTCCTGGAGTCGACCTTAGGAGTCGACAAGGACGCATGGATCCCTGAGTACGCGTCAAAGACCTTCAAACAGGTCGCAAAAGAGTCTTCGAGTTGGCCTGTCAAAGACGGGGCTAAGACGCCCGGCAAAGTTGCGGTTTACGCAACCTGCTTCATCAACTACAACGAGCCAGGCATCGGGCAGGATTTATTAAAGCTGCTGGCGCATAACGAAATCCCATACAAACTCGTCGAGAAAGAAGCTTGTTGCGGCATGCCGAAGCTTGAACTCGGTGATTTAGATTCTGTCGCGAAAAACAAAGATATCAACATCCCACAACTGATAGGCCTTGCGAAGGACGGCTATGCAATCGTGACGCCGATCCCCTCTTGCACGCTGATGTTCAAACAAGAATTACCGCTGATGTTCCCACACGAGGAAGATGTTCAGCTCGTTAAAGAAGCGATGTGGGATCCCTTTGAATACTTCATCGCCCGCAAGAAAGACGGCCTGTTAAAGACAGACTTTAAGAACGAACTGGGTAAGGTTAGCTATCACGCGCCCTGTCACCTGCGCGTTCAAAACGTCGGTAAGAAAACTGCGGAAACCTTGGAAATGATCCCAGGCACAGAAGTGCATATCGTGGAGCGTTGCTCGGGACATGCGGGCACCTGGGGCGTGAAAAAGGAATTTCACAAGACAGCCATGAAG
>JBILHV010000296.1:0-3146 GCA_044350305.1 Burkholderiaceae bacterium | reverse complement strand
AGGGCTACTTGCGTGCTTCGGAAATGGCTTCAGGTCGGGTCGAAGATGCGACAACCGTCATGAAGGCTGGGGACAACGTCGAAGCCATGATTATCAACGTTGATCGCAAAACGCGGTCGATTCAGTTGTCGATCAAGGCGCGTGACAGCGCGGATACCGCTGACACCATGCAGCGTATGACTGAAGCAAGTGCTTCGTCGGGCACAACCAATTTGGGCGCATTGCTCAAGGCCAAGCTCGACCAGGCGCGTGACACTGAATAACCTCAGTGACTAAGTCAGAGCTCATCGCAGCGCTTGCGGCCCGTTATTCTCAACTGGCCGCACGCGACACGGATTACGCAGTCAAGACCGTTCTTGATGCAATGACCCAGGCGCTCGCCGAGGGTCAACGCATCGAGATTCGCGGTTTTGGCAGCTTTTCTTTGTCCGAGCGTGCGCCGCGCGTGGGCCGTAACCCTAAGTCTGGCGAACAAGTCCTAGTGCCTGGTAAGCAGGTGCCGCACTTCAAGGCGGGTAAAGAGTTGCGAGAACGTGTTGATTTAGAAGATGAACAGCCGGTACTTGAAGCTGCAAATCGAAAAACCGCCTAATTGGCGGTTTTTTTATGAACTCGAGTGGCAGGACGCTTACAATCTTCTTTTGCATATAGGGAGCATCAGTCATGCGTTACATCGTCTGGGCTTTGCGTTTGATCGTATTTTTAGCCGTCCTGTTATTTGCGCTTAAAAACACGGATCCCGTTGGTGTGACCTTCTATGGCGATTGGGCCATACAGGGCGTGCCGCTGATCGTGGTGATGTTGTCTACGTTTATTTTGGGAGCAGCGTTTGGTTTGCTGCTGACCGTGCCAGCCTCGTTGCGTCGTCGTCGCGAAGTGGCGCGTTTGCGTAAAGAGCTTGAGCGCATTCAGGCCGCTGCTAATCCGGATGCCGGTGCTCAGACACCTCCGGAATTGTTGATGCCGATGTCACCGCTTTGATGCGTGGCTGCGTATTGTGTGTGTAATTGCTTTAGGAATGACACGTGGATTTTGAAGCTTGGTGGCTGATATTTGTGCCGTTGCTATTTGGCTTGGGGTGGCTGGCTGCGCGCTTTGATATTAAGCAAATGCTCTCTGAGACGCGCAACCTGCCTGACTCCTATTTCAAGGGGCTTAATTTTCTTCTTAATGAAGAGCCGGATCGGGCGATTGATGCCTTTGTGGAAGTGGCTAAACTTGACTCCGAGACAACCGAACTGCATTTCGCGTTGGGAAGTCTGTTTAGACGACGCGGTGAAATGGAGCGTGCGATTCGGGTACATCAGAGCTTATTGTTTCGCTCAGACCTGCCACTTGCTCAACGTGATCACGCGCAACATGAACTCGCCCAAGACTATTTGAAAGCAGGGATGTTGGATCGCGCGGAAGAAGCGTTCGCGGTGCTCAAGCAAACTGCTTTTGCTTTGCCGGCGTTGCGTGCGCTGATCCGTATTTATGAGTCGGAGCATGATTGGGGGCGTGCGATTGATGCAGTCGATAGCCTGCGTACCCTGGTGGACGAGCCTGTCCCGCAACTGGTTCACTATTACTGCGAGCAGGCTCAGGCTGCGCTTGCAATTAAACCGACTGCTGATGTGCACGCGGCCCAGCAGGCCTTGACCCAGGCTGTTCGGGCGGCTGATGCGGCGCAAGTCGCACCGGATTCGCCATCACTGGTGCGCGTTGCCATGATTCGCGCTGGAGTTGCGGGCTCCTTGCAGGATGGGGTTGCCAAGCGAAAGCATTTAGAGTCGATTCTTAAGCAGTCGCCTGAATTC
The DNA here is from genome assembly GCA_044350305.1 of Burkholderiaceae bacterium. Classification (GTDB taxonomy): domain Bacteria; phylum Pseudomonadota; class Gammaproteobacteria; order Burkholderiales; family Burkholderiaceae_B; genus Zwartia. The sequence continues at coordinate 1,347 of JBILHV010000296.1, read as the reverse complement.
GCAGGCTTAATTGCGCAGGACTTGTTTGCGCACTACACCGAATCGGGCGAGGCTGCCGCTGGGTTAGATTTGTTACATGCGCATTATCAACAGTATCCTTCTCTAGATTTGTTTAATGTTGTGTTTCGCGCAATGCGCGCGCAACAAAATGCTACGAGCGCTTGGGCGTTCGCGCGTGCGTCGCTCGAGAGTCATCCCTCCTTGCTTGGACTGGATCGTTTCCTAGAGGCCGAGCTCGCGCAGGCTGAACAAGAAAATGGGGATAGCGCCGCGGTGCAAGTTGCCGTGCCCGGTGCAGACTTACTGCTGCTACGCAGCTTGATTAATCGTCACACGCAACGGTTAGATAGATATGTTTGTCGTAGTTGCGGCTTTCAGGCGCGACGTTATTACTGGCAGTGCCCGGGGTGCAATGCTTGGGAAACCTATAAGCCCCGAAGACTGGAAGAAATTGAATGAAACCATTTCCAAAGGCAGCGATTGCGAAAGCACGGGTTCTTGTGGTCGGCGACATCATGCTTGACCGTTATTGGTTCGGTGAAGTCGAACGCATTTCTCCCGAAGCTCCTGTGCCGGTCGTGCATGTTGCCAAACGCGAGGACAGGCTGGGTGGTGCCGCGAACGTTGCGCGCAATGTGACAGCCTTAGGTGCGCAGGTAACGCTCGTGGGTCTTGTGGGGCAGGATGAAGCGGCCGCACGTGTCAAAACCTTGCTGGCTGAGGCGGGTGTTCAAGCGCATTTGGTGACCGACGCGCAGCACCCCACCACACTCAAGATGCGTGTGTTGAGTCGTCAGCAGCAGCTTTTACGTATCGACTTCGAAGAAAAACCAACACCCGCTTTGTTAGACTCCCTAGCCGATCGTGTCGCCCCCTTGCTTGCACAGCATGATCTGGTGGTGTTCTCAGATTATGCAAAGGGCGCCCTAGCTGAGGTTGAAAAATTAATTACGATGGCGCGTGAGAAAGGCTTGCCGATTTTGGTGGATCCGAAGGGCACTCATTATCAGCGTTACCGTGGTGCAAGCCTTGTCACACCTAACCGCAGCGAAATGCAGCAGGCTGTGGGGCACTGGAAATCGGAGTCTGAGCTAAGCGATCGCGCGCAAGCGCTGCGTGCCCAGCTTGAGCTTGAAGCCTTACTCGTGACGCGCTCTGAGCAGGGCATGACACTGTTCACAGCAGCAGGGAGTGATCATGTTGAGGCGCAGGCACATGAGGTGTTTGATGTCTCGGGTGCTGGCGACACGGTGTTAGCAACCTTGGCCGTGATGCGCGCAGCGGGTGTGCCTTGGGCCGAGTCTATGCGCTGGGCAAATCGGGCGGGTGGTATCGTTGTCGGGAAGT
>JBILHV010000295.1:0-3153 GCA_044350305.1 Burkholderiaceae bacterium | reverse complement strand
TTCACAGTCTTGAGTTGAGCCTCTAACAATCCAAAGTTGAGCTTCAGTGCAAAACTTAAGAGATTGATACCCAGGTTAAGTGGGTTGACACCACTCTCTGCGCCCTGCACGCGCTTGATGTCATGTGTTGGATAGCGACTGTGGCGCAGGACTGCGCGCATTGAGCCAGATACCTGCCGAACGATGTCCCCAAAGCTGTCATAAGGCTGTATTGCAATTCTTAATACAACGGGGTTAGACATCATCCCCCCGGCCAACCGAGCCTGTTTGTCACGCCCTAGAGCGGGCATGGACAGACAAATATCTGACTTACCAGTGACTCGCGACAGATAGATTGCATAGGCTGCCACCAACACAGAGAAGGGGGTGGCACTTAGACGATGGCCCAATGTAACAATTCGGTCGTACTGATTCCGAGAGAGCAGGGAGCTATAGCAGGCGGGAATATTTGGCGCATGCGCAGGTATTGGATTATTTGCGAGTGAACAGGCTGAATCGAAACCCGTTAAGGCTATTTGCCAATACTGTTGATCTTCTAGGTAGGCATCGCTACTTCGGTAAGTGAGCGCATTTTCAACGGTCTGAGCCCAAGACGCTTCTACGGGTTTGATTGCGGTCGCGGGATTTAAATACACTTCAGCCATGAATTGCATGGCCATTTGGCCGCCCCAACCATCGTTGACCAAATGGTGCATCACCCAGAACCATTCCCACTGATCGGTAGCGATTTGAATCAGACCAAAACGACAAAGGTGATCGCGCTCTAGGTCGAAGACTTGTTCGAACTCTTTTTCGATAATTTCTTGAGCGGCAAGTGTTGGATTTTCTTGCTGTCGCACATCCCATGCCTGGGTCCGGGCGATAACATGCTCATCGATGATTTGAAAGGGCTCGTCGTCTATCACAACAAAGCGACAGCGCAGGTTGTCGAAACGATCAATCACCGCTTGCTGTGCGAAGGCAAGGCGCTCTAAGTCGAGCTCGCCTTTAAAGCTTATTGACTGACCGATGTTGTACCCAGTTGCTTTAGGGTCGATCTGCTGATGAAGCCAGACGTTTAACTGAGCATCGGTTAAGGGCAGTTGTATGCGATCAGTCATGCAGCTTCAATCGGTGTAACTATCGTGCGACCCAAACAATCGCTCTGCTTTTATTCCCAGCGACAAACAGTGCTCTACTAACTGTTGCGCATTGACCGCGGGAATGCTTTCTTCGGAGGGATCAATGCTCGTGACAAACTGCATCCAAGGCTCTGCGCCCATGGCATATACATAAACCTTGTCGCAACCAAGACTTTCTATGACTTTCATGCCTCTCTCAAAGTCTGACCCATTTAAGCGACGAGATTGATCTTTCTTTCGATCAACCGCCATGGGGAGATAGGGGCCATAAGACCAGCTAAAGGGTGCCCCTAAGCATTCCATTCCAATAAAGATAGTTGCTATTTTTCCGTAGGTGTCTCTAATGAGGTCGTAGAGCTTGGGTTCGAGATTATTACTGTCTGTTGCAAATAGCAAAGCGTCATCGCCTGATTTAACTAACCACACGGCCTTGGTACGAATGTCTAAATCGCCGTGCTCACCCAAAAATGGAAGCGCTGTTAGTGTCATGTCTTCTTTTGAGGTTTTTTGGAAAGACTCAAGAGAGATCACGTCTTCAAACCCAATCGATTCGAGCATCAGTTTTAACGAGGGATCGGCTAACGAGCTGCCACTCGAAGGGACAACGACGGTACTGACTTTGTGCCTGATCGCTAATAATGTTTCGATCGATACATGGTCAGAATGATTGTGCGTTAAGACCACAAAATCCAAGTGATCTGGAAGATCGTTTAACGTGAACCGATTGCTATCTCCCTCTTGGTGGTAGGCAACGAAGGGGTCAAGCAGAATGTTGACCCCAGACGGAGTTTCGACTAACACACAGGCATGCCCAAAGTAGCGCCATCGTGTTTTATTGAGGGCTTGTCGACTGGGCCGCTGAGTCGGATGTTCAGTCAGGAGGCTGAGTAATAACTCAATTTTTTCCTCTGGAACTGAGAGTGTCTGCGTAATTTCGTCTAAGGACTTTGGCGCGACGCGTAGTTTTGCTAAAAAGTCATAGACTTCTGAGCTAAAGGGTTGATTGATTTCAAGCGCGCTGGGCGACGGCAAGCGCGGCGTGCTCAGGGCAAACGGTCTGGCGTCTGTAATCTGGCAGAGTAGAGCGCTTTGAGTGTCTGGCCTATGCACGCCTTTCGCGTATAACAGGGCCTCGAAAACTTTGATATCGGGCGATCCCGCGAGCGAGTAAGTTAATTCGACATAGCCTTTGATGCTGTCTGGCAAGTCTGAGTAGTATTTTTCAATACTAAAACCATCAGCACTTTTCATGACCAAACGTAATGCGTGCTTTAAGTCTGACCCAAACTGAATCATGTCTGCCAGATTGTGTTTCGATACGGTTATCAGCTCACGCATCTCTTCTAGGCGTGAGGTCGGTAGATCCACAAAAGGGCCACCCCGCATTTTGGGATCGTTACAAGCTGCCGCATGCGTGCTTGGCGCCGAGACGAACGATTCCATCAGGGGCAAATAGCGGTAAGCGATATTTAGGCAGGCCGTCGCAGGCGACACCATATGAGACCATGCGTACCAACGAGACACGAGCGGCTCGACGACGACGTCGGGCCTAAGAAAATAGTGACAAGCAGCCATAATCGCAAATTAATTAAAGGTGAAAGGGAATAAGTTGTGCGATTTAGTTTAGTTACTGACCGAGCCTAGTTGAATAATCTTGTCGCTTGGGCAGATTTCACCTGGCGCCAGCGTCGGCATGTTTTCTAAACTAAGGGCTCGTTCAAAAAAATCTACATGTGCCAAATCCTTGAGTTCATCGATGGCGCTAAGAACAAAATAAGTTCTTTGCAGATCTAACATGTTGTATTCAGTTCTCATCACGCGATCCAGATCAAACCTAATCAAGTTTGGCTCCTTGCTTGCTGTGGCGAACATGATTTCCTTTGTTGAGGATGCGATTGCAGCACCATAAACACGGATATTGCCAAGTTCTTGCACTAATCCGACTTCAATGGTGAACCAATAGGCCGATGCGATTTTTTTTGCTAAATCAGGGCGCCCTAATTTGATCGCCTTCAACATACTGCGGGCGTTG
>JBILHV010000294.1:0-3155 GCA_044350305.1 Burkholderiaceae bacterium | reverse complement strand
GGTCAAGCGGGGCCGATGCATAGTGCCCCGCAATCCCGCCACTCCCTGACAAGAGCGCAGCCGCTGCATCGCCATGATTCATCGAGACCGTGTAGGGATCAAAACGAAACGCTTGATCCTTTCCGTACTTTTGAACGGCGTACATTTGCATCACAATCGAAGGGATAGACGACTTCACTGATGTCACTGCAATCTTATCAGTAGGACGCAGATCGTCTATCGACTTGAGGTGTTCAGCTTTTGTATTGAGATTCATCGGCATCGAGCTCATTGCGGCAACGCCCTTCACGTTGGCATTACCCTTTGTTCGATCCCACAAAATCAGAAATGATGGCGGACCTGCAGCGATGAAGTGTGCAGAACCAGACAGCAACGCATCAATCATTGCAGATGGTCCGCCGATGTTGGACCAGTTTACTTTCACTGTATGGCCGAGCTTTTGGGAATGCTTTTCAATTAAGTTGTGCTCCTTCATGATGTGCAACGGCAAAAATCCAAAGCCGCCTGCTCCGAGAGGCACCTTAAGTTCCGCAACGTCCGCCTTGACGGCCAAGGGCAACGTCATCAGCGCAGAGAGTGCGAATGCATGGAATACTTTTTTCATTATTGTCTCCTTAGGGAATCGTTTTTTTACTTTATAGAGTAATTACAAGAAATACGCGACAACCAATTGCCAAATCAAGACTCCGATTCTGGGATTTGCCAGCCTGCAAGCTGCTCACTGAGACGCGCCACCTCAGTATGATCAACATTCGGGCCTAATACTCCCTTGGCTCCAGACCATAAGTCTAAGCATAAATTACCAAAAGGTGCGGGTACGCCAAGATTTCGTGCAAGACCCATTGCAATAGCGATGTCCTTGACCATCATATGCAAGGGAAAACCAGAATCAAACTTACGGGAGAGCACATATTGTTTAAATTTTTTCTGAGTGCTGTTATTCATCCCTGTCGAACTATTCAACACATCAACCATCACGGTCGGATCTAATCCAAATTTAGAACCAATGATCAGCGCTTCGATTCCGATCAGATAGCCCGCGCATGAAACTAAATTATTGAGCGCCTTCATCGCATGCCCCGATCCTAGCGGACCGGTTCGTGTGACCGTCCCCATCCGTGACAGCAGCGGCTCCGCTCGGTCAACCGAAGCAGCTTCCCCACCCGTCATAATAGTAAGTGTGCCATTCTGCGCCCGAGGAACGGCACCAGAGACCGGTGCATCAATGAATAGAATATTCAAAGCCTTTAGTCTTTGGCCCATCGACAAGGTCATGTTCGGCTGCCCAGAGGTCATGTCGATAATCATCGCGTTCTTTTTTAAACGACTGACTAAGCCATTTTGTCCGAACAGCACTTCCTCAACCACGCCGCTATTAGGCAAGATCATCACAACATAGTCTGCCTCTGAGCCAAGTTGCTCTAAAGACAACTCGGTATGCTTACCATGTTGAGCGCTAAATGCCTCGACGCGTTGTGGGTTACTGTCAAATACGCGTACAACATGCCCTCCCTCAAGCAAGCGCTGGGCCATGGGGCCTCCCATCGCACCAACACCGATGAAGTGAACGACGGACGAGATTTTCTTATCGAGTGCGTGCATAGTCCCCTCTCCTTAACCCTAAGACCACAAATCAAACAGTCTTCGGTAGCATCAAAACTGGCTATTAATTTTGACATAACCTATAGGTGCATATAATCTCACACATCGGTTCACCGACAATCGACCAAAAATTGAAGCTGGAAAAATTCGGGAATTGTGGGCTTAAGATCAAAGTTAGATCCAAGCGTATTTGTTAACATTTCATACACTCACAACCGTTGGAGGGATAAATGAAATCATTTGTTCAAAAGCTAGCCGTCGCAAGTTTTTACTTTGCTTTTTCTACCGCGTTCGCAGCCCCTCCTGTCGCGCCCTTTTATGAATCAGTCATGCAAATATCCCCGACTGGAAAATTGGGGCAAGTAATGAAGACAGAGCAGATTAAGACTTCATTGAAAGGCGCACAAGCCTGGAAGATTGCGTACATTTCTTCCGATGTACGTGAGCGTAAGACGATTTCTACCGCATTGGTGATTGCTCCCGTTGGCCCGGCTCCTAAAGAAGGCAGACCTATTATGGCCTGGGCACATGGCACAACTGGCTCCGCTCAGAACTGCGGCCCTTCCCAAGTGATTGATCCAACACGCGCACTCAATCAGTATTTTCTAATGAATGGAAACGGTTCGACTGACTTCGGGATCCCGAACGGTCAAGAGTTCATTAACGAGGGTTATGTCGTCGTTGCGACGGATTATCAAGGTCTTGGCGGTGGTGGCAAGCATCAATATGCTGTGGCGGGAACGAATGCCAGAGACGTGATTAACTCTGCGCGAGCAGCCAGCTCCATGACTGAAGTCGGCGCAGGCAAAAAGACTGTTATTTACGGTTGGTCACAAGGTGGGGGTGCAACGATTGCCGCTGCAAGTTTGCCAGAGTACCTAGCTCAACAGGGCACTGCTGCAGACAACCTACAGTATCTTGGCTTTGTCGCCATGGCGCCAGAAGATTTGGCAGCCCTGCTTCCAAAAGTTCCGCTCGATGAAGCTAGTGCGACAAAAGTCATGAAGGAGTTTACTGCGGTGAATGTCCCGAACGTATTCTTATTCACCCACTTTATGATGGGCATCTGGGGCACTCAGGCTGCATACCCCGATCTTAAGCTAACTGATGTACTGACTGAGGAAGGTGCAAAGGTTGCGGATCAATTATCAAGCAATAAATGCGTTCATGTGATGGGTGATTCCTTTAACTATGCCTATGGAGACAACTATAAATCTCTAGTGAATCCCCTAGCCAGCAACGCCTCGGCATGGATTAAGGCGTTTGTTGATGGTAGCGTCAAACCCATAAAACCTGTCGCGCCAGTCGCGATTTACTGGGGCACAAAAGACACTGTCGTGCCTCCTATTATGCATGAGCTCTATCAAAAGCAGATGTGCGCGATGGAAGCGAATGTAGCAAGAGTTCAGCTGCCAGGCGAGCAAACACACTTTTCAACCCCCGGCGTTTCTGCGCCAATGTATCTTGAGTGGGTAAAGGATCGCATTGCTGGCAAACCGTTACCAAACGGTTGTCCGAAAGGCTAGGTATCGATTCGCATAGTATTAGTCATA
>JBILHV010000292.1:0-3164 GCA_044350305.1 Burkholderiaceae bacterium | reverse complement strand
CGACGGGTGACAAACCTTTCTTACACTCTTCGAGCGCCACTTCAACAATCAAAATTGCGTTCTTGGAGGCAAGCGCAATCATCAACACCAAGCCGATTTGGACGTAAATATTATTTGACAAACCAGTCATAAATAAGGCGATCACAGTGCCGACTAGCGCAAGTGGTACCGCCAGAATGACCGAAATCGGCGCTGACCAGGACTCGTACTGACCAGCCAGCACAAGATAGACAAGCAAGATCGACAATGCAAAGACGAGTGCTACGGTATTTCCAACCAGCTTCTCTTGGTATGACATGGCGGTCCAGCGATAGGTCACGGACTCAGGAAGACTCGTTGCAGCGAGTTTCTCAAGCGCGGCAATCACCTGCCCCGAACTGTAGCTAGTATTTGCAGCACCGAGCACCGCGGCAGTGGGGTAAATATTGTATTGAGAAGCAATCGCAGGTCCTGTGGTCTCGACAATGTCAATAAATGAACCTAAGGGCACCATGTTGCCGGACTTATTCTTTACGTAGATGCGGCTGATCTGATCCGCAGTCATTCGACTTTTTCCGTCAGCTTGCAAAAACACCTGATAGGTCTGTCCGAACTTAAAAAACTGGTTCACATAGGTCGACCCGACGGAGGCCTGCAGCGCATCGTAGGCATCGCCGAGAGAAACACCGAGCGTTTCTGCTCTTGTCGCATTAAACGTTAATTTCAACTGAGGAACATTATTGCGGAACGGAGTAAAAATGACCTGTATTTCAGGTAACTTGCGCGCGGCCTCAAGAAACTGTTCGGTTACCGTCTCAAGCGTTTTGAAGTTATTACTGCCATCAGTCAAAAGCAACTGCATTTGAAAACCGCCGGATAGTCCCAACCCTGGAATTGCGGGCGGAAGTAGCACTTGGGCTGTCACTTCTTGTACGCTCTTTAATGCCAGCGTCATCCCCATATAAATCGACTTTAAGTCTTGCCCTTTGGCCTTTCCACGGTCCTCCCAGGACTTCAAGATCACATACATGACGCCAGTGTTCGATTGTGAACTGTTATTGCTCAGCGCATTGACGCCCCCAATCGACACGACGCGATCTACACCAGGAACCTTCTCAAGCTGCTTGACCACCAAGGCCATCCCCGCCTGGGTACGCTCAAGTGCAGAAGCATCTGGCAACTGCACCGATACCACTAGATACCCTTGATCTTCGTTGGGAATGAAACCTGTCGGCAAACGAATCAGACCAACGATCGCCGCGACGATGAGCAACCCACCTACGAGTGAGGTGATCTTGCGATGGGCCATCAACACATGCATTAAACCGGCGTACCAGTTTGAAATCTTTTCAAAGTAATAATCAAACTTGGCAAAAAACCAATTTTTCTTTGCATTCGGTGCTTTAGGGGTGATGAACTGCGCGGCCTGGGTGGGCTTAAGCGTCACAGCGTTAATACCACTGATGAGCGCTGTCGCGGCAATAACCAGCGCAAACTGCCGATACATTTGGCCTGTGATCCCGGCAATAAACGATGCAGGCAAGAACACGGCCATCAATACCAACGTAATACCAATAATTGGCCCGAGAAGCTCATTCATCGCATTAATAGCAGCCTGCCGTGGCGTTTCCCCATGCTCGACCTTTTTAGCGACGCCTTCTACCACCACAATTGCATCGTCCACCACAATACCGATACAGAGAACGATTGCAAAGAGTGTCAACAAATTAATAGAAAAGCCCATACCCGCCATGCACGCAAACGCACCGATAATCGTGACGGGCACGGTTGTGGCAGGCACAAGCGTCGCACGCCAGTCTTGCAAAAACAGCATGATCACCAGCAGAACAAGAATGCCCGCCTCAAAGAGCGTGTGATACACCTCTTTGATGGATGCTGATACAAACATGGTGGTATCAAAAGGTATTTCCCATTTTATTTCTTTTGGAAAAGTTTTAGATATCGTCTCAAGCTCAGCTTTCACTGCCTTCGCCACATCGATCGCATTGGCCGAAGGTTGTTGATAGATCGCAATCCCTCCGGCAGGCTTTTCGTCCAGACGGAAAAACTGACTGTAGTTCTGGCTTCCCATTTCGACGCGTGCGACGTCCCTCAGGCGCGTGGTCTCACCTTGTTCGTTGACTTTAAGCAGAATCTGCTCAAACTGTTCGGGCGTATCGAGCGCACTCGTTACATTTAAGGTGAGTTGAAAATCTTGCCCCAACGGCACAGGCGGTGCCCCGACCTGACCCGCCGCAAGCATGACGTTTTGACGGCTAATAGCGGTTGATACGTCGGTGGGCGATAGGCCCCGCATCGCTAGCTGAGCGGGGTCTAACCAGATCCGCATACTGTAATTCCCAACGCCAAACACGTTTGCAGCGGCAACACCTGGAATACGTGCTAAACGGTTTTGCAACTGCAAGTTTGCAAAATTACTCAGGAACAACGCGTCATGTTCGGGATTACTAGAAGTCAACGTGACAAACTGCAGGATCGCTGTGGACTGTACTTTAGTGGTGACGCCCTGCTTTTGTACTGCCGCAGGCAATGCCGCCAAGGCGATGGCCACACGGTTCTGCACCGTCACCTGAGCCATATTGGGATCCGTCCCAACTTGAAATGTCACCGTCAGCGCATAGCGTCCGTCATTCGTTGAATCAGACTGCATGTAGAGCATGTTCTCTACGCCATTGACCTGATTCTCAATATTGCTTGCCACCAAGCGCTGCACCAAGGATGCACTCGCGCCCGGCCACATGGTGGTGACCTGCACGGTCGGCGGCGTCATAGGTGGGTATTGCGCGATCGGCAATGAAAAAATCGATACCGCGCCGATCAGCATCGTGATCAATGCGATCACATTGCCGAGTACTGGTCGCTCGATGAAAAATTTAGAAAGCATGAGGAATCCGGTCTGCGCGCACTAGCGGGAATGTGGCTTTAAGGTGGTGGCCTCAGCAGCAACGACCTGCCCAGGTTTGACGTTGATAAATCCATTCACAATGATTGTGTCACTTGATTTAATGCCACTCGTAATTTCAATCAGATGGCTAAAACGTTGGCCACGCTTGACATTACGTCGCTCCGCTTTATTCGCATCATCAACAAGATACACGTAGTCACCCTGTTGATCCGACTGAATCGTCGCATTGGGAACAAGTATCGCTTCACGCGGTTCGCCG
>JBILHV010000291.1:0-3180 GCA_044350305.1 Burkholderiaceae bacterium | reverse complement strand
AATGGCTAATGCTGCACTCATCATCCGTCGTGACTGGGCGCGTGTCGATCTAGCGGAAGTTCCTGCGTTGATGCGCGCATCGAGCAGTCAGCTCAGCGACGTCACCGCTGGGGCTGCCACGCTCGATCTAAGCTTACGTCGAATGGCAGGGCCCGAGCGTATGGCCGGGCTCGCGCTGCCCATCATGACCGCTGTGGATGACAACTTAGCGCCTTACGCTGCGCTAAGCGTCATCAAACCAGGCGATCTTGTGATCGTGACCTCCACCGGCAATGGGAAGTGCGCCTTATTAGGAGATCACATCATTGGTCTCTACAAAAACGCAGGGGCCTCGGGTGTCTTAGTGAATGGTTTTGTTCGGGATATCGATGGTCTCAGGAAACTTAATTTGCCCGTGTTTGCCCTGGGTACGTCTGCGCGCGCACCGACTAAACAAGGTCCGGGTACAGTGGGCGTCTCAGTGACGCTTGCAACCGCGACTATTCAAGCGGGTGATTTTATTGTGGTCGATGAGGATGGTGTCGCGACGATAGCCTGCACGAATGTCCACAACATCGAGCCAAAGCTCGACGTACTATTTACACAAGATCGCTTGATACAAGATCGTGTGGCGTCAGGCGCAACGAAGCCGCCAAACTTTGAGAACCTATTAAGCCAAGCCGGCGTGCATTGGATCGCATGAAAAAGAAAGCGCCTCCGTCTTCCAAGGACTTATGGAAAATTACGCTCGCTGAAGCGTCCGCTCGCATTCAAGCCGCCAGCTTGTCGCCTGTCGAGTTGCTTGAAGCCTATCTTGATCGCATCGCTGAAGTAGACAGCAAGATTCATTCTTATATTTGTGTTGCAGTCGAACCCGCGCGCCAAGCGGCAAAACAAGCCGAGAGTGAACTCCGAAGTGGAATTTGGAAAGGCCCGCTTCATGGGATTCCGTTCGCAGTAAAAGATAATTACGACGTCGCTGGACTACCCGCTACGGCCGGCTCTCGGTTGCGCTTAGGGCACACACCGGAGGTTGATGCACCGCTTGTCGCTGACCTTAAAGCCGCAGGCGCGGTGTTGATTGGTAAGTTAGCGACGTGGGAGTTCGGGACAGGGAACGGAGGCGAATACTTCGATCTACCTTTTCCGCCGGCACGCAACCCTTGGGATATAGAAAGATTTACGGGTGGCTCGTCGACTGGCGCAGGCGCAGCAGTGGCCGCAGGCACAACTCTTTTTGCGCTGGGTTCCGACACAACAGGCTCGGTGCGACTGCCTGCAGCGGCCTGCGGTGCAGTGGGCATGATCACCACGCCCGGGCGTCTCTCGACCCAAGGAATTCTTCCCAACTGTTGGTCTCTTGACACGCCCGGCCCCTTTGCCTGGACGGTTCAAGACTGCGCGATGATTCTTGATACCTTGCTGGGACCACCCGCGGCAAACGCTTTGCCTCAACGCTCGATGTCGCGTAGTGTGGGGTTGCCGATTTCAGGTTTACGGATTGCCGTGGTTGACGATCCAGGCCCCGGCTTTCCGCAAGCAGACCGACCGTTACAAAACGGGCTCCATAAAGGACTAGAGGTTCTTGAAAAGCTCGGTGCGCGTCTCACGCACGTCAAACTTCCTATTCCAGCAGCAGAATGCTTTGCGGCATCGCGAATGATCGGACCTGCCGAAAGTGCAGCCATTCATGAGGATGAACTCAAACATCACGCTGATCAGATGGGATTTGCCTTACGAGACAAGCTCTTGGCCGGCTCGCTCGTCAGGGCAGTGGACTATCTGGCAGCACAGCGCTTGAGACGAGCAATCGCCACGAGTCTCGATACACTGCTACGAGGCTACGACGCCTTAGTGACCTTTGGCACATTACATTTACCGCCAAGACTAGGTGTTGAACCCGAGATGACGGCCTTCACGGTCGAGACGATGCTGACCCCTTTTAATCTCTCGGGACACCCCGCCTTAGTGCAATGCAATGGTTTCGCAAAAGGCTTGCCTCTTAATTGGCAAATCATTGGTAATCGCGGCGATGAAGCAACGATTCTGCAAATCGCTGGTGCCTATGAGGCATCAACCCCATGGCGCAATCGGAGGCCAACACTATGAGTAAAAAACGCCCGGCCAAGACCGCTTCTGGCGAACAACAAAATAATCTTCCCTCTTTTGCAACGCTGCACGGTCTGTCTGAGCTAAAGCCTGCTTATTTAAAGCGCATGGAGGAGTTGTCTGTGCCGGTCGCAGCGTTTGGTCAGCAAGTTAGACGCCTGTCCAACAAAGAGGACGGTCCCGCACCCGTCTTTGTCGTGATGACTCGTACCTAGGACACTTGAGCGAAACATGAAAAAACTCATCATCGAAGTGCGCGTGAACGAATACGCCATGCGCGACGAGAATTCCAATGTGCCGTGGACAGCTGCGGAAATCGGTCGGGACGCGCGCGCCATTCAGGATGCTGGTGCGTCGGTGATTCATTTTCATGCCAGAGCCGACAACGGCCTACCTGCACATGGGCTCGAAGATTACGCTGCACCCATTAGAGAAATTCGCGCGCACTCAGACCTGATGATCAATCCGACGCTCGGACAAATCACGAAAGGTGGAACGCTTGAGCGGATCGCTCACATTGAGTCGTTTGCTAAGGATCCAATCCTCAAGCCCGAAATTGTTGGTCTTGACCCGGGCTCAACCAACATCGATGTATTTGATTCCTCCACTAAGCGCTTTGTTTCAAACAATAAAGTCTACGTGAACTCCCATGAAACGCTCATCGCGTTTCTTGAGCGATTTCGTGCGCTTGGCGTTCGCCCTGCTCTCGCGTGCTGGAACATCTCATTTTTACGGGGTGCAGGTGCCTTAATTGACTTAGGGCTTATTCCCGATCCGAGCTATTTTTTACTCGTGCATGGAGGAGCAGGACAGCTCGGCGCCCATCCCAATACGCTTGAGGGCCTGAGAGCCTACACCGACCACCTGCCACGCGGGTCAGCTGTTGAGTGGTCGATCTGCTGTAAGGGTGGAAATCTTTTTACGATTGCGGCAGCTGCGATCGCGCAAGGCGGACATATCGCGATCGGCATTGGAGATTATGCCTATCCTGAGTTGGGCTACCCAACAAACGCAGAGCTAGTCAGTGAAATTGTCAAGCTTGCGAAGTTAATCGGCCGTGACGTTGCAACGCCCGCGCAAGCACGACACATG
>JBILHV010000290.1:0-3192 GCA_044350305.1 Burkholderiaceae bacterium | reverse complement strand
AGGCATGATCTTTAATCAGACAAAGGCCGACTCCTTCCGCGATCGTCTGCGTGCAGGTGGTTTCTACTCGGAATGGAAAGGCAAACTTGGAAATGAGGCATGGGAGTTGCTCGAAAAATCGAGCGGCAAACTGTCTTAAAGCACAGCCGTTAAACGGAAGAGCTCTGCTAATCCGTTTGTCACGACTCCGGGCGACTGTCCTTGCACAGCGCCCGGTTTTTTATATGACCTGAACGGGAATCGCCATGTCGACCGAGATCACCACACCGCCTCTGCCCATCGTCTCTCGCCTACTCAAGCCGATAGAGTTCGCCAGCGCGTTGCTCTTGGTCGTCATTGTGGTGATGTTGCTGGTAGGCGTCGTTGCCCGCTATGTCTTTTCTATCCCCATCGTTTGGATCGATGAAGTCGTTTCGCTTTCTTTCTTATGGCTCGCCATGTTGGGCACCGCGATTGCAATGCACCGCAACGAGCACTTGCGGCTCACGTTATTTTTAGAAATGATGCCCGAGCGCATCCGAGGTTTTGTTCATGCGCTTGCGCTGGTTGCGATTGCGGCCTTTCTCATCGCTCTCATCCATCCGGCGATCATCTACGCAGAAGACGAATGGTTTGTAAAAACCCCTGCCCTTAATCTTCCAAACACTTACCGGGTCTCTGCGCTTGCCTTTGGCATTTTGGCGATGCTGGGAGTACTAGCCGTCTACGCAAGCCACACTGTGAGCAAGACAAACCTGCTGGGCGCGAGCGTGGTCGTAGCCGCTGTTGCCGCCGCGTGCTGGTTCGGATCAGACTTTTTGACGAGTCTTGGTCTCTACAACATTATGATTTTTTTGGTTGTACTGGTCGCGCTATGCCTCGTTGCAGGTGTGCCGATCGCTTTTTGCTTTGGGTTAGGTGCCTTAAGCTATCTTGGCTTCACAACGACCGTGCCTCTGATGGTGATCATCGGGCGAATGGATGAAGGAATGTCGAGCCTAATACTCGTGTCGGTGCCAATCTTTGTCTTGCTTGGTTGTGTGCTGGATGCCACAGGGATGGGAAAGGCTATTGTTGATTTTCTCGCCTCGTTGCTCGGCCATATCAAGGCCGGTATGTCCTACGTGCTACTCGGATCGCTCTTTATTGTTTCTGGCATTTCAGGCTCAAAAGTATCTGATATGGCGACGATTGCACCCGCACTATTCCCTGAGATGAAACGTCGCGGTCACAAGCCGAAGGAGATGATTGCGCTACTTGCGACCGGTGCGGCCATGGCGGATACCGTCCCCCCAAGCATTGTTTTAATTGTGTTGGGATCCGTAGCGGGCGTATCCATCGCGGGTTTATTCCAAAGCGGCGTTGTCATCGCAGCGGTATTACTGGTGGCATTAGCCTTGCTGGCACGCTGGAAAGCCCGCCATGAGATCATGGAAAACGTACGCCGTGCGAGCTGGTCTGTAATCGGTCGTGCGCTGATGATCGCCGGACCCGCACTGGTCCTTCCGTTTCTGATTCGAAGCGCGGTCGGCGGAGGTGTCGCGACAGCGACGGAGGTGTCAACGATTGCGGTGCTATACGCCATGATCATCGGACAAGTTCTCTATGGCGGTATCGGTTGGCGTAAGGTCTACGCCATGTTGGTTGAAACCGCAGCATTAAGCGGTGCCATTCTCTTAATCCTTGGTACCGCTTCGGCGATGGCCTGGGCTATCACTCAGAGCGGCGTGGTGCAAAGTCTGTCCACATTCCTCACGACCTTACCAGGAGGCATTTTCGGCTTCATGGTCATCACGATTCTCGTCTTCCTTATTTTGGGCTGTTTACTCGAGGGCCTGCCAGCAATCTTAATTCTGGCACCCATCATGTTCCCCATTGCGAAGAAACTTGGTATCCATGACATCCACTACGCAATGGTCGTGGTCACAGCGATGAACATCGGGCTAATGATGCCACCGATTGGTGTTGGCTTTTATGTGGCTTGTCGGATTGGAAACACCTCCCCCGATGAAGTGATGGGTGCGATATGGCCTTACATTGCCGCGCTCATCGTCGGGCTGATTGCCATAGCTGCAGTGCCTTGGTTCTCAACCGTGGCGCTCTAGATCAATCGATCTAAAGACACCGTGGCCCTTGTAGGCAAGCGACTAACGCTTGCGTACAGGGGGTAAATCAGTGCAATGCCCATGAGCGGCCTCGGCAGCAAGTCCGACCGACTCACCCAAGGTTGGATGGGGATGAATCGTCTTGCCGATGTCTACGGAGTCGGCACCCATCTCAATGGCAAGTGCCACTTCACTAATCAGATCACCGGCATGTGTCCCCACAATACCGCCACCCAAAATCTTGTGTGATGTCGCATCAAACAAGAGTTTGGTAAATCCCTCATCGCGACCATTCGCAATCGCGCGACCGGAAGCCGCCCAAGGGAACAAACCTTTCGTAATTGCCACACCTTGTTGCGCGGCCTGCTCTTCGGTCAATCCGACCCACGCCACTTCAGGATCCGTATAGGCAACAGAGGGAATCACGCGCGCATCAAAGAAGCTCTTTTGGCCCGCAGCCACTTCGGCAGCAACATGCCCTTCGTGCACAGCCTTATGAGCGAGCATGGGTTGCCCGACAATGTCTCCGATGGCGAAGATGTGCGCAACGTTTGTGCGCATCTGACGATCGACCTCAATAAAACCACGGTCAGTGATGACCACTCCGGCTTTATCCGCTGCGAGTTTTTTCCCGTTGGGTGTACGTCCAACCGCTTGGAGCACGAGATCGTAACGTTGCGGCTCCGCAGGGGCATTCGCGCCTTCAAACTTAACGTAAATACCATCCTTCTTGGCCTCAGCTGAGACTGTACGAGTCCCTAACATGATGTGGTCAAATCTTGGGGCATTAAACTTTTGCCATACTTTGACTAAGTCACGATCAGCACCCAGCATCAAGCCATCTTGCATCTCCACAACATCAAGACGCGCGCCGAGTGCAGAGTAAACCGTCCCCATCTCTAAGCCGATGATGCCACCCCCAATAATCAGCATTCGCTTAGGAATGCTGCGCAACAGGAGGGCGCCCGTCGAGTCGACGATGCGGTCATCTTCAGGCAAAAATGGCAGCTTCACAGACTGACTGCCCGCCGCAATGATGGCTTGAGAGAATTTCACGACGCTTGCACCAGCGTCCGAGATAATCGTCAAGTGATTGGGGCTTAGAAAA
>JBILHV010000289.1:0-3193 GCA_044350305.1 Burkholderiaceae bacterium | reverse complement strand
CTCACGTCATGTTGGCAAAGCAAAGATCTATAACGTCATTGAATATAGTGGTCCAACCCATGCGGCAGATTTTGTTTTTCCGGCCCTAGATGTTCGGGAAATCAAACCACACCTTTCTTGGCTCGCCCCGCATCACTACAACATCAAGCTTGAGCGCTTCATTGTTGCCATGCAACTCTGGGTCATGCATATCGATGACAAGGTTATTGTGATTGATCTAGGTGTTGGGAATCATAAGAAGCGCGCTTCTGAGCGCATGAACATGCTCAACACGCTCACCCCGCTGTGGATGGCGGCAGCCGGTGCGGATGAGCAAGCTGTCACACATGTTGTTGTGACGCACTTTCATCCAGACCATGTAGGCTGGGGCACGCGTATGGAAAACGGCAAGTGGGTTCCCACCTTCCCCAATGCTCGGTACCTGATGCCCAAGGTTGATTTTGACCTAGCGCTCGCGGCCTACAAAAATGGCGATAAAGGCGTAATTAGCGGATCCTTTGAGGACAGCGTCCTGCCCCTTTATGAAGCCGGACTCATTGATTTCATCGAAGATGGAGACCTCGTTGCTGGTTGCCTAGATGCGGAAATCATGCCTGGTCATACTCCAGGCTCGATCCACTTTCGCTTCCGCTCGGAGGGTAAAGAAGCCATCTTTGCAGGGGATGTGATGCATAGCCCGCTACAAATCGCGATGCCACACATCAACACGTGGATTGATGCTCACGCAGAACAAGCGCGTGCTTCGCGCGCGCTATTTCTTAAGCGCGCAGCAGAGCGCAACGCTTTGATTATGCCCGTGCACTTTGGCTGGCCACATTGCGGTTATATTCGTGGCGACGCGACGAACGGCTATCGCTTTGAGCCGGCAGCGCCTGAGACTCACGGCGAATAACTATAGATCTGCATAACAAGAACTTAACGGAGACAACAATGAAAAAAATCCTGCACTTGGCCCTTACTGCCTTAGCCCTGACAGTCTCTAGCGTCTACGCACAGCCCTATCCAAACAAACCCGTTAAAGTAATTATCACGTACCCGGCGGGTGGCCCGGCAGATCAGATCGCACGTGAACTTGCGAATGGCCTATCGCAAAGTCTTGGTCAAACATTTGTCATCGAACCTAAGGCTGGTGCGAGTGGTTCTATTGGAACCTCTTTCGTTGCCAAATCTACACCCGACGGCTACACCTTGCTGGTTGGCGCCGGCGCTCCCCATACGGCTGTTCCCGTCTTTACGGCAAAACCACCTTACGATGGCGTGACCGAGTTCAAGCCAATCGTGATGATCATTGACGTGCCCAACGTGATGGTGGTCGCACCGCACATCAAGGCGAATAATGTTAAAGAATTCATCGAGCTTGCTAAAACCAAACACATGACCTTTGCGTCGACTGGAACGGGAAGCTCCACGCACCTTGCCGGAGAGATTTTTCAAATCGAGGCAAAAGTCAAAATGACGCATGCGCCGTATAAAGGTGCAGCACCCGTAGTCAACGACATGCTGGGTGGGCACGTAGACGTATCCTTCCTGAATCTTTCTGCGATGCTCCCACACCTCAAATCCGGTCGCTTAAAAGCAATTGGAATGTCATCTGTGAACCGTGCACCCGCATTGCCTGATGTACCCACGCTCACGGAACAAGGTGTTAAGGACGTAACAGGCTCCTGGTATGGCCTGTTAGCACCTGCCGGCACACCCAATGCAATTGTGCAAACTCTTTACACCGCAGCGACTAAATATTTTAATCAAACAGAAGTTCGAGCACGCGTCGAAGCGACTGGCTCCGAAATCAAATTGCTGAGTCCAAAGCAATTTGAAGATGCGATGATCGCAGAGAAAGCCGAACTGACAGAACTCAACAAAATTCTAAACATTCGCATCGAGTAAATCGCGAAGTCCTTCAACATTTCAATGTATCGTTTCTAACTTATGAATAAAGTAGTCTCTAGCGCCACCGAAGCCATCACCGATATCCAAAATGGTGCGCGCGTCGCAATTTCAGGCTTTGGTCTGGCCCATCGTTTCCCCAACACCTTAATCTTTGCGCTCCGTGACAAAGGCGTGCGAGACTTGACAATCGTCTGTAACTCGCTAGGTGCCAACGGAGAGAAAGGACAGCTCTTAGTTGAAAACGATCAAGTAAAAAAGATTATTACGTCTTTTTCAATCCGTGCCGGTATGCAAACCGAGGCAGAGAAGCGTATTGCAGCGGGAACACTTGATGTTGAACTCGTTGCACAAGGCACCTTAGTTGAGCGCTGCCGCGCGGGTGGCGCGGGTATCCCAGCCTTCTACACTCCTACGGGGGTTGACACTGCTCTGGCTGAAGGCAAAGACATCCGTTACTTCGACGGTAAGCCCCACCTCATGGAAGAGGCCATTCATGTCGACTTTGCATTTTTGAGCGGCTACAAGGCGGATCGTGCAGGTAACGTGCAGTTTCGTGGTGGTAGCGGAAACTTCAACGTCAGTTTTGCCAAGGCGGCCCGTATCGCGATCGTTGAAGTAGAAGAGATCGTAGAGGTTGGTGAGTTAGCACCAGAGCACATTAACTTACCCGGTATTTTTGTATCGCGTGTAGTAAAGATCACGGATCCGATTGATGTCCGCTCTTTGTCCCGGACAGAAAAGCGTCCTGCCGATAGCGCCCGCAATTACAACGGCAAGCCTGCGCTCACACGCACCGGCATCGCCAAGAATGCAGCAAAAATTGTCCGCAATGACTCCTATGTGAATTTAGGCGTAGGCCTGCCTACCCTCGTTTCGAACTATCTTGATGGACGCGGTGTGTGGCTACATGCGGAGAATGGCGTGCTTGGTTATGGCGGCATCGTGACTGGCGATGCCATCGACCCAGACGTGTTTAACGCGGGCAGTCAGTTCGTTGAAGCGATCCCCGGCACCTCGTTCTTTGAAAGCGTCACCTCGTTTGAGATGGCGCGCGGTGGTCACATCGATACCGTTATTTTGGGCGCCTACGAAGTCGACCGTGAGGGTAACGTCGCAAACTGGAGCACCACGGACACGCGCCGCGGTGGAATCGGCGGTGCGATGGATCTTATTTCCGGTGATGTTGAACTCATCATCGTCATGGAGCATTCCGACAGCAAGGGCAACACTAAGCTGCCTAAGCTATGCAAGTATCCCTTGACGGGACGCGAATGTGTCGACTGGCTTGTGACCGATCTGGCTG
>JBILHV010000288.1:0-3230 GCA_044350305.1 Burkholderiaceae bacterium | reverse complement strand
GGTCGCAAACTGTGTCTTATCACCCATCTCTGCGAGAAAGAACGCCACAACCGTTGTCAAAAAAATCCCGCCCTTGGGATCGGCGTCCGTGTCATCAAGCTTATCGGGAATCAAAATCCAGATCGCCATCCCCAAGAACGAAACACCCAACACCCAGCGCATGACAGAAGGCCCGAACCAATGCATCAGCCAAGAGCCTAGCGCCCCCGCTACCGCATGATTCAAGAGCGTCGCAACGAGAATCCCTAAGATGATCGGCACGGGCTTGCGATATCGGGCGGCAAGCACCAAGGACAGCAACTGCGTTTTGTCGCCCATCTCTGCGAGGGCCACAATCCCTGTCGACATCAAAAACGCTTCGATCACAAAAATCGATCCAGAATCCGGCGGCTATTCTTATCAAGAAGCGTCATATCTGCAACGTAAAACCGCATGCCGTGACTATCGGTAATGATCAACGCCGCGCCCGCCAAACGTCGTATATCCTCTTCGCCTTTGAGCACGAATCTTGTCGCTCCCCGATCAGTCTCCAATTCCCATGTACTGGGGGTCGAATAAGTCGAAACGTTGGAGATGCTTAAAATAGTCGGCATGACTTCGCGCGAGGCAATCTCCTCGGAAATCAGACTACGCACGTCTTCAGTTAGATCGCTCAGCCGATCAATCCACACGAGCTCTTTACCCTCGACTCCGACAAGCGCCACATAATTTTCGGGCGCATGCACAGGAAAAGCACGAACCGGTAGCACCCCTTCGTGCACCGTGCCATCCGTGAGTGTCAGGACCAACCTACCAGCTTGATTACGCGTTAGTTGAAAATCTATCACGCCTGACCTCCAGGCGTCGATGGATCAAGCGGAGCTTCCGCATCAACTTGACGCGTCTGTGCCTCATACAGGTCGTAATAGGCGCCACCTCTGGCCATGAGATCTTCATGATTACCAATCTCTACGATTGCACCGCGATCGAGCACCACCAGCCTATCGGCTTTGCGCAGCGTGCTGAGTCGGTGCGCAATGGCGATTGTCGTTCGACCTTGAATCAGGTTGTCTAACGCCTCTTGAATTTCCATTTCAGTGGTGGTGTCCACAGAGGAAGTGGCTTCATCCAGAATCAAGATTCGTGGGTCAATCAACAACGCACGGGCAATCGAAATGCGCTGACGCTCACCACCAGACAAGGCTTGTCCGCGCTCACCCACTAACGAGTCGTAGCCCTGCGGTAGGCGCAAAATAAAGTCGTGTGCACGTGCGGCGCGCGCAGCGGCAATAATTTCTTCGCGTGAGGCCTCTGGCTTTCCATAGGCAATGTTCTCAGCAATCGTACCGAAGAACAAAAACGGCTCTTGCAAGACAAGTCCGATATTGCGGCGATACGAATTAAGCGAGTAAGAGCGAATATCCACCCCATCCACCCGGATGCCCCCTTCCGTCACATCGTAAAATCGACAAATCAGATTGACGAGCGAACTCTTGCCGGATCCACTGTGCCCAACCAAGCCGATCATCTCTCCGGCACCGATATTGAGACTTACATTTTTAAGTACGCTACGGCTGCCATACCGGAAGCCGATGTTACGAATCTCGATCTTGCCCTGCATGCGGTCAAGCGGCACAGGACGCTGCGCATCCGGTACGCTGGAAACGTGGTCCAAGATATCGAAAATTCGTTTCGCGCCCGCTGCCGCTTGTTGGGTTTGAGAAACAATTCGACTCATTGAGTCCAGTCGCGTGTAAAACCGTGCAATATAAGCAAGAAACGCTGCGAGCACCCCCACCGTGATCGTGCTAGACGCGACTTGTGAAATCCCAAAAATCCACACTACCAACAGACCCACCTCCGTGAGAAAGGTCACGGTTGGCGCAAACAGCGCCCACACTTTATTGATGCGATCGTTCACGCCCAAGTACCGATCGTTGGCCTCGCGAAAACGCGCTACTTCACGGTTTTCTTGAGCGAACGCCTTCACCACGCGAATTCCGGGGATCGTATCGGCTAATACATTGGTCAGTTCACTCCAAGATCTATCTATTTTCTCAAAACCAAAACGTAAACGATCACGCACAAGATGGATCAACCAGAGAATCAACGGCAGTGGAATGAGCGTCGTCATAGCCAACCACGGGTCGATCGAAATCAAGATGCATGCTGTCATCACGATCATCAGCACGTCATTCAAAAAGTCGAGAAAATGCAGTGATAAAAATAAATTGATACGATCTGTTTCCGCGCCAATTCTAGCCATCAGGTCTCCGGTGCGCTTGCCACCGAAATACTGCAAGGACAACGTCTGTAAGTGTTTGAAGGTCGTTGTGCGTAAGTCAGCACCGATCCGCTCACTGACCCAGGCCAACAAATACGTGCGCGCCCAGCCAAGCAACCACGCCAATAAGGCGGCAACCACCGCGCCGGTCAAATAGAAAGTAACCAAGTTATAGTCGATTGGCTTACCATTTTGAAACGGAATCAAGACATCGTCCATCAACGGCATCGTCAGGTACGGCGGGACAAGCGTCGCCGCAGTCGACAGTAGGGTGAGGATCAAACCGACAATCAAGACGCCGCGATACGGGGCAGCAAAGCGCGCGAGCCGAAGAAGTGCCCAGGTGTCGCTCGGACCGACAGGGTCTTCGTCACACACGGCGCACTCGTCTTGATCTGGTGCATAAGGCGTGCCGCACGTCGGACACGAGGCCGCATCGACGGCCACCACCGCATCGGGGTCTGCTAATTTTTGCTGGACGAAACTAAACGAATCAATTAGTCGACTGACCGCAGGCGCCATCCCCAATGTGTGGCGCCAAACAGCTAGCCGCTGGCCTTCATTAAATAGTTCGATTGTTCCAACACCCGCATGATCGCGGTTCTGCAGGGCGTGGGTCGCGGCGATATTCCAAGTCAACCAATCCTGTTCATTCGGCGCGCGCGACAGGAGGCGACGAGCCGTCAACACAATCGCGCCTGTTGCAAAATAAAGCTTATCGTCTAAGTCCGGTTCGAGCCACGCCAACACCTGCTCGTCGGGCTCGAGCAAAGCCATCGCGGCGTTGGACCAGCCACTTGGCAACGTGATGTTGAGCGGGGACTCGGCGGTTGAGAGTGGCGTCATGTCAGCAGGTCGGTATACCCAGGCTCACAGACCACCCACTTCAACGAAAAGCGGTTCATCGGATGAATTTGGCTAGCTCGGTTTATCATGGAACAGCGCAAGTATAACGACCAAGCTGCAA